>JAFGHL010000115.1 GCA_016930155.1 Dehalococcoidia bacterium
CGACGCCATGCCTATCGCCGGAGTATTGCTGATCGGCATGCCCGGCAAATACCACGCGATTGTGAGGGATTTCAAGTTCAAGGGCATTAAAGAGAAACTGCCCTGCTACGATGTTTACTTATGAGTCGGCGTTAAAATACTTGATTCGGGCCGCTGAGGCGCCTCACTTCTGCGTGCAATCGAGGAATTTATCGTCCCAGGCCGACCCTATAAAAAGCCTGCCCTTATAGCTGGTTGCGCAGGTGGATCCGGACATATCCTTTCCATCACTGAGGAATATTTCCGTTGCCTCGAACATGTCGTTGCCCAGGGGCTTGACCATCAACACCTGTGACGGAGAGAATTTATCGGGGTTTCGCCTGCTCATATCATAAGTGACCAGCTTGGGTATGCATCCCGCCCAGATATTCCCCTCGTCATCCATGTTAATGTTGTCAACGCCGGTCTGCAGGTCCCAGTCTTTGACCATTTTCAACGCGCCGGTGGTGACATCGCGATCGTACACACGTATAAATCTGCCCACCGTCGAAGTGACATACAGCCTTGTGCCGTCCTTGCTCATGGCAAATCCGTTGGCGCAGGCGATATTTTCCGCAGCTTTCTTCATCTCCTTGCCGTCGTAGTAGACTACGTTCGATATCGGCAATTGGAAGTACAGCTCCAGCATCTTGCCGGTGCGGTCGGTCGCACCCGAGTCGTTGGAGAAATAAAACTGCCGGGGACCCACGCCGAGGATATCGTTGGGAGTCGATATCAGGCTCCCCGTTATCGTCTCCAGGTGCTTGAGTTTTCCCGCGTCATATTGAAAAATCTCAACGGTGCTTCCAGCTTTTGAATCGCCCACGGGATTGTCGCTGGCCATGTTTACCGTAAACAGGAAGGTCTCGCCTGAAGGTGATTTATACATGCTGATGCCGTGCGGGTGTAAAGATTTAGTGAAATCCGCCGTAAGGTTCACGAGCTCAGGTTTCTCCACAGCGAGGGAATACCCGTATATGGCGCCCTGCGATTCCTCACCCCTCTGCGCCGCCCTTCTGTCCGACGAAGAAATGTAGGCAATACCGTTTTCAACGTCGATTTCAACATCCTCCGGTCCCGCGCACGTCACCTGAACAACGTTATAATCGGAATGCGGCTGGATCGTTTTGAACTCCCCCGCAATCCAGAACGTTCTGATTAAAAACGCCAGCAGCAGGACGATAATGACACCGATAGCGATACCGACACCGATCAATACTTTTTTAAGCATGACAGCCTCCCGTAAACCTCATTTAAATTTCGTGCAAACAACGTGGAAAAAGCCCCAAAAACGAGACCCCACCATGAACATTTCCTATTATCATAACATTATAACATTAACATTAATAATGTCAATCGACTGAAAGCGGCAGGCCTGCCGGCAGCCTTTACTCGTTCCATTCCTTGGTTACCGTAGCCAGGTTCTGATTGGCGATTTGCACGATGGCAGGTATCTGCGAAACAAGCATTATCAGGACCGCCATGGCTGCAGCAACGACATAGGAGCGCGGCAGGATCTCCAATGTAAAGCTAATAATGTCCTCGGCGCTGGTAGACATGGCGTCAAAAAACAGGTGGCTGATATAGTTGCCAAGGGGTATGCCGATTGCTACGCCGATTGCGGCTATCTGTATATTTTCAAGCGAAATCATGAATGACAGCATCCTGTTTCCCAGACCGACGGCCCGCATGGTAGCCATTTCCCTGGTGCGTTGAGTTACATTAACCATCACCCCGTTGAAGATGATTGCGCCTCCCAGGGCAATGCCCATAAGTAACATAATACCTATCATGACCCAGAAAAAGCCCATCTGTTCATCCAGCATTTTTCTGGTATCGCTGATCAGTTCGATCGAGGCGACCTGCGGTATATTGTAAATCCTTTTAATCGTGTACTCACTCGGCTCACCCTGGAATTTGACCATTATCGAGGTGGCGGCGCCGAAGTCCTTCTGCAGCTTCTGGACCTCCCTGAGCGGCATGTACGCTCTGCCTCCTACATATGACCAGATATAGCCGGCCAGCCTTTTTTCGGTTTCCCCCACCGTGCCCGTAAGCGGCTCCATCCTGAGTATATCGCCGACCTCCGCGCCCAGCTTATCTTTGTACGATGCAGGCAGAAGGATCCCATCCGAGGTAACATCCACTTTATCCCCTTCCGGTGTAATGAGGTTGAGCATGACGGAATTTTCAACTATTCCCTCGATGCTGCTATCGATCTTTTTATCCTGGAATCTTATGCGGTAAGGTATGTTCAGCACGGCTTCCGCCGCCTCAACTCCTTCCAGGTGGCTGATAAGGCTGACATTGGAAGCGGCGCTTCTGCCCTGCAGATGGATCATTGCGTCATATTTCTGGACAATGCCATACTGGCGTGAGAACATCTGATCAACCGCGTCCACGAATGACATGGCAACCAGCACCAGGACTATTGCGGAGGCGATGCCTGAAGCCATAAACAGGCTGCGCCTGATATTACGGAAAACGTTGCGTACGGGCATCTTGATGAAATAGGGGAACGGCCTCAGCAAAAAAGTCAACAGCTTCATAATATACCTGTTGCCAACGCTCGGCGCCGGGGGACGCATAGCTTCGGCTGGTCGTATTCGTATGGTAGACCATGCCGGCAGCAGGCCTGCCAGCAACGGTATCAGCAGGCCTGCAGCCATACCTCCGCAGATGGCGCCCCAGTGAACTCCGGTCACAATGATGGGGATATTCAGAGCGGTGACATACATATCGGTCAAAGCCCCGGCCCACAGGTGACCGGCAATGACACCGGTCAGCGTGCCGATGGTTCCCACTATGATGGCGAAACCGAGGTAGTGCAGCATGATGGTCCCCTGCGAATAACCCATGGCGCTCATCAGCCCTATCTGAATGCGCTGGGATTCGATAAGGCGGTTGAGCAATACGTAAATGGTCAGCGAGGCCATGGAGAGAAACAGCAGGGGAAAAAGAAAGGCCAGCATGGCAAACGATTCCATATCCTGCCTGAGCAGCTGTACAACCGGCAGGTTTTTCCTCTCCGTCATATAAGCGGTGCGTATCTCCCGGACGATATCGATACGCCGGTTTTCAAGTTGTACCGGGTCGTCTTTGGAGGTCATGCGCTTGATATAATTGCGTTCTAATATGGTCCGTACCTGGCTCAATATCCATTCATTATCCATATCGGGGTCTACGGAAAGGGTTATCTCATTGACCATGCCCTCCATATCGAACAGTTTTTCGGCCTCGTTCAGCGGCATGAAAACGACACCGAAGGTGCGGGGTGTGACCATCGGCTCCTGGGCGCTTTTGACCACCCAGATATATTCCGGACTCATCACAACGCCGCGGATGAGGAAACTCGATTTTACCCCTTCGTTTTTAAGCGTCAACCAGTCGCCGGGCTTCAGGTTATAATAGTCGGCGAAATGCCTCTCCACCAGTATTTCACGGCCGAATGACCGGCTGAAGTAATTGCCGACTTCAATCTCCACCCTGTTTATCACGGGCATTTTATTCTCGGGCAACGAGATCACCCTGCCGGCTACCTTCTCCCCGCTTTCACCTCCCATATCGATAAACAGGTCCCTTACTATTCGGCCGTTGGCCTCCACACCCGCTATTTCGTTCATGTCTTTGACCGCGTTCCGCCCTATTCCGTCGACCGATATCCAGTAATCGGCCATATTAAGACGGTCATAGAAGGCGTTGTACGACATGTTGAGGTTAAGGTAGGCTTCATAGCAGGTTATGAATACGGAGACGCCGAGGAATATGATAAAGGCTACTGCGCCGTACTGGATTTTACCTTTCCAGATGTCCCTGAATAACTTGAGATGGATGCGGGGGATTTTTACCATTCCAGCATATCCGGATCGAGCGGGTGCTCATTACGTGTGACCTCTACAATGCGGCCGTCGCGCATTCTGATCAACCTGTCGGCAATCGCGCCTACCGGAGCGTTGTGGGTAACAACAATAATGGTCTTATGGCTGGCCTCATTAAGGGTCCGCAACAGCTTAAAAATACGCTTCCCCGTCTCGTAATCAAGGCTGCCCGTAGGTTCATCACAGAGTATGACCTGAGGATCGGTCGCCAGCGCGCGCGCAACGGCGACCCGCTGGTTCTCTCCTCCCGACAGTTCGCTGGGGAAATGTTCCCCGCGATGCTCCAGCCCAACTTCTTTGAGTAAATCAACGGCCGGCGTGGGATTCTTTGCCAGTTCAGCGGCAAACTCCACGTTTTCCCGTGCATTGAGCGTGGGTACGAGGTTGAAAAATTGAAATATGAATCCGATCTGGTGGCGCCTGTATTCCGTAAGCTGTGCCCGGCTCATTTTGGAAATGTTGATCCCGTTGACTTCCACCGATCCCGAGGTGGGTATATCCAGCCCGCCGATTAAATTGAGCAGCGTGGTTTTACCCGATCCGCTCGGTCCCAGCAGCACAATAAACTCCCCCGGAAAGACTTCAAGGGATACTTCATTCAACGCGACCACGTTGGTGCGGCCCATGGCATAAATTTTGGAAACTTTTTCTAACTTTACACTGGGATTCATCTGGACCTGCTATAAATAACTTACATGATGTTCCCCGTGTTGACCGCTGATAGCCTACGGAGCGAAGAAATACAGGAGTCCAATACTAATGTGTACTTTAACGCTTGTCGCTGAAGGTGTCAACAGTCAGGTCATTACCGACAGAACGTTGTTTATGGCACGGCATGAAGTCCGGCGTCGCAGATGAAGCCTGTGAGGGCGCCGGGAATTAAGGTCGGGTTTTGTTTTCAGCTTCAATAAAGTCCGGTATCGCCCTTTGCTCTACAGGATGTATCTCATGCGCGCCGCGACCGCCGGTTACCGCGGCCTGATGCCCTCGAGTATGATATCGCACACCATGTCGGCGATATCACGCGGGGATAACCTGCCTTTGGGGGAAAACCAGAATACGGTGCGCATGATTATGCTGGCGATCATCAGCACGACGAACTTGGCGTCGATATCGGGGGCAAAGTCCCCCGTCTTTTTGCCGTCCTCGACGATGGTGAGCATGAGCTCGCTGTAGTAGTCGCGCAGTGCGACGATCCTTTTTTTATGCACGGGAGACAGGTGCCTTATCTCCGAATCGTACATCATTTTGTAGCGCCGGCCTATGACCAGCATGATCTCCACATGGATCTCGATGAATTTCTTCAGGCGCTCTATAGGAGTGCTGCGGACGTCGGCAGCCACAGGTTCCAGCAACGCCACCAGGCGCTCCAGCTCCTCCTGCATTGCTTCGTACAGCAGCTGCTCTTTGCTCTGGAAGTAGTTGTACAGGTTGGCAGCCTCGAACCCGCAGGCTTCCGCGATATCCCTCAGGCTGGTCCCGATATAGCCGTTCTCCCAGAATAAATCGATGGCAACAGAGATGATGGCCGCCTTGCTGGCCGCCCTCTTAGCGGTATTTTTGCGCAATTTATAGCCGGTCCCGGCGCTTTTAACCATATCAAATTAATGTACAGTAACAGATTATTATTGTCAATGGTATCTTGACAACCATGTTATAATCTGACTGTTAAAATAATTAACAACTGTTAATTAAAATGGCAACCGGTACTATAAAATAATAGAGGGAGGTCGTACGATGGCCGATCATTTCGATCAAAAGCCCTGGCTCAAGTCCTATGACAAACATGTTTCACCCAACCTTACATATCCCGGCAAGACCTACTGGGAGCTGGCAAAGGAGGCGTTCATTAAATTCCCCGACCGCGCGGCGCTGCACTACATGGGCCACACATTTACTTTCAAGCAGATGGATGAGCTGTCCAACCGCTTCGCCAATTACCTGGTAAGGAACGGCGTAAAGAAAGGCGATGTCGTGGGCATCAATCTGCCCAACCTGCCCGCATACTACATTTCAATGCTTGGCGTTCAAAAGGCCGGCTGCGTGCTGAGCGGTGTGAGCCCTCTGCTTACCACCGACGAGCTGAAAAATCAGTTGAAGGACTCGGGTACAAAAGTGCTGGTTGCGCTGGACGCTTTGATCCCGCGCTGGAAGGCGGCGGTCCCCGGCACCGGTGTAAAGCATGTGATCGCCACCAGCATAGGCGACTATCTGCCCCCGCTCAAGGCGAAACTGGGCAAGATGCTCAAGAAATTCCCCACCGCCGAGCTCGAACCGATCGAAGGGGTCACAGTCATACCCTTCATGCAGGTCATGCGTAAAACGCCCGCAGAAAAGGTAGAGGTCAAAGTGGGTGTGGACGATGTATTCGCCATCCAGTATACCGGGGGAACCACGGGCCTGCCCAAGGGCGCGGAGATAACCCATCGCAACTTCGTATCGCAGATAACCCAGTTCACCACGTGGGTGGATATGCAGATGGGCGTTGAGGTCGGACAAACGGCCTTCCCCCTCTTCCATATAGCCGGCCTGATGGTGAGCATGTCGCTTTTCGCCAATGCCATACCACAGATCGCGATCCCCAACCCGCGCGACCAGAAAATGCTCATATCCACGTTCAAGAAATACAAACCCGATATCATCGGCAATGTGCCCATGGTTTACCTGGAGCTGATGAAGCTGCCCGAGTTCCGGGCGCTCGACTTCTCCAAGCTGAAGTACTTCGCCAGCGCCGCGGCGCCTTTCCCGCCGGAGTATATCAAGGAGTTCGAGCAGATCGTGGGAGGCGCCCAGCTGATCGAGGTCTACGGCTTGACCGAGACCATGATCATCACTGCGCTTCCGCGAAATGGACAGAAGAAGCCGGGCTCGGCCGGGGTGCCCTTCCCGGATACCGTGATCAAGATAGTCGACCCGTCCACGGGCGCCACGATGCCCTTCGACGAGCCGGGCGAGCTGATTGTGAGGGGCCCGCAGGTATTCTCCAAGGGCTACTACAAAAAGCCGGAGGAGACCGCCAACGCAGTGCGCGACGGGTGGTTCCATACCGGCGACATAGCGCGCATGGATAAGGAAGGCTACGTCTTCATCGTCGACAGGCTGAAGGACATGGTCAACGTATCCGGCTACAAGGTCTTCACCCGTGAGCTGGACGACGTGATCATGGAGCATCCGGACGTCTTCATGGGCGCCACCGTGGGCGTCCCCGATCCCGACAGGCCCGGCAATGAGATGGTCGCCACCGCCATAGTCCTGAAACCGGGCATCGAAAAGAGCGATGCGGAAAAGACCAGGATCATCGGATACCTGCGGGACAAGGTGGCGCCGTACAAGGTGCCGAAAAAGCTGGAGTTTATGGACCAGCTTCCGACCAGCGCTGTAGGCAAGGTCCTCAAACGCGAGCTGCGCACCATATTGAATCCCAAAGCGAAGTAAGGACCCCGGGTAAGAGCTGAATAAAGGCACTGTGCTTCATATATAGCCGTGCGGTATCCCCGGCGGCGAGTTTCACAGGCACATAAGCGGACGTAAAACTCCGCGTAATGCAGCGGACACACCGGCAGAACGAATTCTCATTACTTATATGGAGGAAAGAATTGAAGGATTTCGAAGTCATCGTCATTGGCGCGGGGCTGGGCGGCATCTCTGCAGCGGCATCGCTGGCCAAAGCCGGTAAAAAAGTACTGCTGCTCGAGAAGCACAACGTGCCGGGAGGCTACGCCACCTCCTTTGTGCGCGGCCGCTACGAGTTCGAGGTCGCCCTGCACGGGCTCTCAGGATTGGGGGACCGCGATAACCAGGGACCCATCCTGAAGATGCTCAACGCCAGCGGTGTGGCCCCGAAGGTCGAGTTTCTGCGCATCCCCGAGGTGTTTAAGGGCTACTACCCCGACTTCGAGCTGACCCTGCCCGTCGGGCGGGAGAACCACGAGGAAGCGTTGTGCCGGCAGTTTCCCGGAGAGAAAGAGGGAATCAAGAAATATATCGCCACCATATTTGAGTTCGCCGACCAGGCGCTGAAGGCCAACCGCATTGGAATGAAAGCGGTGATGCAGGACCCCGGGCCGTTCTCCACGCTGATGACATATTACGGCAAGTCCCTGGCCCAGGTGATCGACCCGCTGATAAAGGATGAAAAGCTGAGGGCGGTGCTGGGGCAGACCTGGGGCTATTACGCCCTGCCTCCCTCCAAACTGTCTTTCCTCGTCTATACGCTGGGCATGGCCTCGTACATCAGGTTCGGCATGGCCCATATCAGGGGAACATCCCAGGCGCTGTCGCAGGCGTTCATAGACGCGATTGAGGAAAACGGCGGAAGGGTGTGGCTGAACAACGGCGCCAAACGCATATTAACTTCCCGGGGACGCGTGAGCGGCGTCCTCACCGATGACGGCACGGAGCTGTCGACGCGTTATATAGTCTGCAACGCCAATCCACTGGCGGCGGCGCTGCAGCTGCTGGGGCGGGACAGGGTGCCGGGGTGGTATCTCAACCGCCTTGGCGCTTGGTCGCGCGGGGCCTCCACCTTCAACGTCTATCTGGGGGTGGACTGCGATTCACGCAAGCTGGGATTGGAAGCGCATGAAAATTTCGTCAACGTATCATATGACCTTGAGAAGCAGTATGCCGGCATGAAGAGCTCGGTCGATTTCCAGCCGGACGGTATAGCCTTGACTGCCTACAGCCTGGGCGACCCCACGGTGGCGCCTGCCGGGGCATCTTCGATTGTACTAACATCCATCGCTTATGCGGACCCCTGGCTGAAGCTGAAGCAGGAAGAATATCAAGCGGCCAAGAACAGGCTGGCGGCCAGGATGATAAGGACCGCCGAAAGGGCGGCGCCGGGTCTGGGCAAACACATCGAGGAGGTGGAAGTGGCCACACCGCTGACCAACATACGCTATACCGGAAACCCGGGCGGCAGCATCGTGGGTTTCGACGAGAACTACCAGGGCACGGGCAGCGACCACCTGCCGCAGCGCGGACCGGTGGAGGGTCTGTATTTCGCCGGCGCGTGGGTAAATCTCGGCGGCGGATTCGAGCCATGCATAGCTTCGGGCGCGATAGCCGCGCGACAGGTCGTCAAAGATATGGAGAAGGGCGGTTGGGAAGCTGAGGACATCGAAAAAGTCAGGACAACCGTTGAGAAGCAGGCGCCCGGCGTGCACGAGCTGCGGAGCCCATTGGCTGTACAGGGTAGAAAGGTCGGCGCGGTCCATCCCCGCCGCCTCTCTTTAAAAGTGCAGAGGATAATCGAGGAGACCGCCAGCGCCAGGACGCTGCGCATGGTCTCCGGAGACGGAAAATTGCCTGTTTTCCGGGCCGGGCAGTATATCAACCTCTTCGTTAAAATCGGCAAAGTGCCGACCTCGCGGCCCTACAGCATCTCCTCGGCGCCGGGCAAGCCGTATTATGACCTGACGGTACGCCGGGTGGAGAGGGGATTTGTCTCGGAATACCTGCTGAAGAACGTTAGCGCGGGAGACGAATTCGAGTCCACCGCTCCCTCGGGCAGCTTCTACCATGAGCCGCTGATGGACTCCGGCGATCTGGTTTTCCTGGCGGGAGGCAGCGGCATCACGCCTTTCATGTCCATCATCCGTCAGACCGCATCTAAAAAACTGCCGCTCAAGATACACCTGCTCTACGGCAGCCGCAGGCCGGACGACATCATCTTCAAAAAAGAGCTGGACCGCATTGCCGGCCGCAATCCCGATATCAGGATCGATTACGTTATCAGCGAGCCGCCGTCGGGCTGGAAGGGTTTGAAGGGCTTTCTGGATAAAAAGGCGATCTCCGGCCTGGTGGGATCTCTCAAAGAAAAGACGTTGTATATCTGCGGCCCGGCGCCCATGTACGCGCTGTGCGAATCAGCGCTGATCGAGCTGGGGGTCCCGCTGCGCCGCATCCACAGGGAGGTCTACGGGCCGCCGGCCTGCGTGGCGGATGAGCAGGGCTGGCCCAAGGGGGCTGACCTGGATGCCGAGCATACGGTCATCGAGGAGAGGAGTGGACGTAGGATCAAAGCCAGGACAGGTGAGCCGCTGATGGCCGCGCTGGAGAGGGCCGGCGTCGTGATACCGGCCGTATGCAGATCGGGCGAATGCACGGCCTGCCGCACCAGGCTGGTCTCAGGAAAGGTGTTCACGCCGCAGCGCGCGCGCCGCAGGCTGAGCGATGTTAAAAGCGGATACATACACCCCTGCATGACCTATGCGCTGGGCGACCTGCGCATCAGGATTTAATCGGGAAGTCAGGTCTACTTGCGGGTGCAGTCCAGGAATTTGCTGTCCCAGGCCGACCCGATAAAAAGCCTGCCCTTATAGCTGGCTGCGCAGGTGGACCCGGACATGTCCTTTCCGTCACTGAGAAATGCTTCCTTAACCTCGAACATGTCATCGGCCAGGGGCGTGACCATCAACACCTGTGCGGGGGCGAATCCGCCGGGATTTCGCCTGCTCATGTCGTAAGTGACCAGCTTGGGTATGCATCCGGCCCAGATATTCCCCTCGTCATCCATGTTGATGTTATCGACGCCGGTCTGCATGTCCCAATCTTTGATCATCGTCAACGCCCCGGTGGCGACATCGCGGTCGTAAACGCGTATCAATTTGCCGACCGTCGAAGTGACATACAGCCTCTGGCCGTCCTTGCTCATGGCAAATCCATTGGCGTTGGGGAAATTTTCCGCGGCTTTTTTAAATTCTTTGCCGTCGTAGAAGACCACGTTGGATATCGGCAGCTGGAAGTACAGCTCCAGTGCCTTGCCGATGCGGTCGGTCGCGCCGGAGTCGTTGGAGAAATAAAACTGCCGGGGACCCACGCCCAGGATATCGTTGGGGGTCGAGATCAGCGGATCTTTAAAAGTCTCCAGGTGCTTGAGTTTTCCCTCGTCGTATTGAAAAATCTCAACCGTGCTTCCCGCTTTCGAATCGCCCACGGGATTGTCGCTGGCCATGTTTATCACGAACAGCAGGGTCTGGCCCGAAGGCGACTTGTACATGCTGATGCCGTGCGGGTGCAGGGACCTGTCGAAATCCTGCGTCAGGTTGACCAGTTCGGGCTTGTCCGAGGTAAGTGAGTAGCCGTAGATGGCGCCCTGCGATTCTTCTCCCCGCTGCGCCGCCCTTCTGTCCGACGATGAAATGTAGGCGATGCCGTTTTCAACGTCGATCTCGACGTCCTCCGGGCCGACGCACTCCACCTGAACAACGCTGTAATCCGAATGCGGCTGGATCGATTTAAACTCGCCCGCAATGCACAGCGTCCTGATTAAGAAGGCAAGCAGCAGGACGATAATGACGCCGATAGCAATAGCGATGCCGATCAATACTTTCTTGAGCATGAAACCCTCCCTTAAACCTCATTACGATGCCGTGGAAACAGCACCGGGATATTGATAACATCCTGCAATGACCGTGTTATGACTTATTATTATAACATTATAATAATAGCAATACTGTCATGTCAACCGGTCTGTGGCCGGGTGAGGCAGCTCATAAGGAGAGCCGATTTTATTCGCCGCGGGTAGTATAATATGGGGGTAGAATTGCCCGAATAGAGGCACAGGAGCAGCCGTCATGCGCAGTGCCCCGATGCGGCCCGGAAAATTCACCTATTCCCCCCACGCGCCTGTAGAGAGGACACGGATCACTCTGGGGCTGATACGGCGCGTCTTCGGCTATGCCCACCCCTATCTGTGGTTGCTGCTGGGGCTGCTGTTCATCACGCTGGCC
Organism: Dehalococcoidia bacterium; assembly: GCA_016930155.1. Taxonomy (GTDB): domain Bacteria; phylum Chloroflexota; class Dehalococcoidia; order GIF9; family UBA5629; genus CAIMUM01. The sequence goes on from JAFGHL010000115.1 coordinate 11,633, forward strand.
TCCACCGGCCTGTCTTTGCTGACGCCCCTGATCTTGCGTCAATTGATCGACCAGACTCTCCCGGCACGGGATTTGCAGCAACTCGTCTGGCTATCACTGGGCCTGCTGGCAATCCCGCTGTTAAACGGCGGCCTGCACGTGTGGCAAAGGCAGGTCAACGCCCGGGTGGGCGAAGGCATAGTTTATGACCTGCGGTCTGCGCTGTTCTCGCACCTGCAGCGGATGTCGCTCAGTTTTTTCACGCACACAAAAATCGGCGAGTTGATGAGCCGCCTGAACAATGATGTGGTAGGCGCGCAGAATGCCATCAGCAACACGTTCATCAACTTCATCATCAGCCTGATCCAGGCGGTGCTGGTGCTGGCTGTGATGTTTACGCTGGAATGGCGGCTGACATTGATCAGCATCGCCGTATTGCCGCTTTTCCTGATCGCGGCGCGCAACTTGGGGAGCCGACTGCAGGACATCGCCCGTTTGCAGCTCAATCTCATAGCCAAAATGAACGCTGTGATGAACGAATTGCTTAACATCAGCGGCTCTTTGCTGGTTAAGCTTTTTGGGCGTACGGCTGAGGAAGACAAGCGTTTCCGGGAGCGCGCCGGGAATGTCCGCAATATCGGCGTGCGCCGCGCGGTTACAGGTACGTTGTTCTTCGTCAGCGTAGGGTTACTGAGTTCAGTCGGCGTCGCACTCGTATACGGCATAGGCGGCTTCCTGGTCATTCAGCAGGAGCTGACCATCGGCACCATCGTAGCCCTCTGTGCGTATTTGGGCAGCCTGTATGGCGCTCTTCAGGGCCTGACCAACGCGCCGGTTGATTTTGCCACCTCTATGGTAAGCTTTGAGCGCGTATTTGAAGTGCTGGACCTGCCGCTGGAGATAAAGGAGAAGCCCGACGCACATGTTCTAAAGAACACCCGGGGCGTGCTGGAGTTCGATGATGTGAGTTTTCGCTATGCAGTGGACGATAAGGGACTGCTGAAGGATGTACAGCGCTTCGGGCAGATCCAGGATGTCCGTACCGTGCTGTCGGGCGATGCTTCCGTCAAAGGCGGGAGCGATGAAAACGGCAACGGGGACGAGAGTTTATCAGCGCTCTCACAGGCGAGGGAGCAAACGCTGGAGCATATATCATTCCGGGCTGATCCCGGCCATCTGGTGGCGCTGGTCGGGCAGAGCGGGGCGGGGAAAACGACCCTGACTTATCTCATCCCCCGTCTGTACGACCCCAATCAGGGGCGTATATTGATCGATGGTTATGATTTGAGAGACGTGACACTTGCATCGCTGGCAGGGCAAATCGGCATGGTTACCCAGGAAACCTATCTATTCCACGATACCGTCCGCGTTAACCTGCTTTATGCCAGGTCGGATGCCACGCAGCAGGAGGTCGAAGCAGCGGCGCGGGCAGCCAACATCCACGACTTCATCATGGGGCTGCCGGACCGCTATGAGACGATCGTCGGCGAGCGCGGTTACCGCTTCAGCGGCGGTGAGAAACAGAGGCTGGCGCTGGCACGTGTGATTTTGAAGGATCCACGTATTTTAGTACTTGACGAAGCGACCAGCTCGCTCGACAGCGAGTCGGAAGCGCTGATACAGGACGCGCTCAAGCGCGTCATGACCGACCGGACAAGCATTGTTATCGCCCACCGCCTGAGCACCATACTGTCGGCCGATTTGATACTGGTAATGGACCGCGGCCGGATCGTTGAGCGCGGCACGCATACAGACCTGCTGGCAAAAGAGGGATTGTATGCCCGGCTGTATCAGACCCAGTTTCGTACCAGGCAGGGTGAAAAAGCGGAATAATACCCGGCACGGCCCGGTATACCCGGAAAACACAATGCGGCTGGTGTGAAGTATGGCCGGATTATCAAAACCCATACCCGGTATCACCGGAAGGGCGTAATGAAGTACGTCGAAAAAGGTTCATTCGGATGGGATGCTGAAGAGGCGCGCGGCGCTGTGCCGCGGTTGATGTAGTTGCCCCCATCACCCGGCTTTATTCCAGCCACTCGTAGGTAAAGATGAATTTATATAAGTACACGTTAGCGACAATTTGCATGGTAGCGCCCTTGGTTCCCTTGGAAACAGCCGTCGGCAGCGTCACTGTCCCACTGAAATTTTTCTGGGGAGTTAGCGTATAGGTTCCATCGGGCGCCTTGAAATGAATGCTGCCCAGGGAAACGACCAGGTTGCCCGACCCCCAACTGCTGGGGGTGATCAACTTGTGAGAAACGGACATGGATGGTTTATCACCGGGCTTGATATATTCGGGAGGGTCGCCGACCACAGTCAGGGTGGTGGAAGAACATTCAGTGGCGGTTCCCGCGCCGACTATGTTGCCTTTCGCGTCGGTTCGCCAGCTCTTGACTTTAAAGCCGGTTAATCTGCCGCCGCTTGCCTCGACACAGTCGATTAGAACGCTGGTTGTGCCCGCCAGGTAAGTGGATTGTGGCTGACCGTCCTTTGCATAAGGCACGTATTGGTAGCTTTTGCGGTGCCAGACCCCCTGGCTGGTGGAAGACGAGGTTGAAGTCGTCGTGGAGGATGTGGTTGCCGCCGCCGAAGATGCTGATGCCTGTCCAGTAGTGGTGAAGCTGCTCAGTTTGGCCACCCACTTGTATACGGTTCCTCCCGGACTGGAGAATGTGCCGGCCATGTCCCTGTCTTTGATAGTGCCGGTATATGTCTGGTTCCCCGCCTCACGGTAGAAAGTTACGGCTCCGGTCTGAGAGTTGCAGCTTATATTTTTAAGCGTCTCCCATCTGCCGTGGGCATCGAGGTAGAGCCTGCCGACCATTTTCCCGTTTTCCACCCAGAATTCCATTTTACCGGTATAGTTGTTGAAATTGACCGCCCAGGTTCCAGCCAGGCTGCCGGCGAAGTAGCTGGCCGAACCGGGGGCCGCAGATGATGATGACGAAGTCGCAGAAGTCCCGGATGTGCCGCCGGCACCGGCCGCTGCGGTGGCCGTACCGGAGGATGTCTTACAGCCCTTGACCTGCGTGAAGCCGGCGTTCTTGGAAGCAGCGTTGTACGACCAGGTTGACGGATCGGAGTCGTTGACCACGTATGTTCCCGCCTTGATGGTGACATTGGGCTTCACCCGCCAATAGTGATAGGGAGGATCATTATCATCATCACCGTTTGAATAGGCGGGCGATGCTTGCCAGGACCCGTAAACCGTCCCGTCCGCATGCTTCAGGCTGATTTTGCCCGGTGTGGCTCCCTTGGCGCCATTCCAGTGATAGTTCATTATAGAGGTGATAAGGTGCGGCTCGGTGATTGTGAAGACGGCGCCCGACTGCGGCCCGCTGGATACAGCGCCGGTGTTGATATTATTGAAGATTGTATATTCGATGCACGTGCTTGTGGCCGCCGGTGTGGAAGCAGGGGTGGTCGTGGCACCTGCATTCCAGCCCGTGTCGGTCACGGGAGAAGTTGTTGTATCCGGATAGTAATCGGTATCTGCACCGGCTTCCGGCTGTTGATCGCCCGCCGCGACGGCCGAAGATGCGCCTGCCAGGTCCACGCTGCCGTCGGGCAGCAATATCGCGACCGATTGCGTCGCACCGTCAACGACGCTGAAATCCACCGACTCCGTCACGCCCGCGCCGCTGACCTTAACGCGGTATGAGCCCAGCGGCCAGCCTTCATCCGGCGCCTCGAGTGTAAAGGAACCCCGGCCGAAGTCCTTGCCGGTAGCGGACTTCGATGTGCCGATGGAGTAGTCGTCCTCCAGATAAATCCATTCGACACTTATTGTGTTCTCATTGAAGTTATCGTAGATAAACCAGGCATAGAATTTATCGACATCCTTCGAGTACTGCGATACCCTGTCGGCAGGTATATAGTTAACCACGTTGGACGTCAGCATCAGCTCCAGTATTCTGGGGCTGCCGGACTCCCTCAGGTCACCGTACTTGTCCGTGATGGCGTTTATCATGGCGGTCTCTTCGGCGGTATTGCCGAAATTGCCGGAAGATGTGGCAACGGGCTGCGTTGCCCTGTTGAATCTGGCCTTGAGCGTCCCCGCAATATCCTTGCAGCCTATAAACGAACCGGCCACAAATATTAATGCTACAAACAGAATCAGTTTTAACTTCAAGGCATACCTCCTAAACAAAGTATTGTTATTTTTGAGGCGATCGTTGTATACGATATGAGAACGACTGATAGTAAACAATTACAAACTTTTTGTCAAGCAGCTGCGATTATATA
>JAFGHL010000116.1 GCA_016930155.1 Dehalococcoidia bacterium
ATATGCGCCGCTTCCCCTGCCCCTCCCGCTCGACAGTGCAGGAGCGCGTGCCACGCGTAAAGGAACTGGTGGATAAGTCGGGCGCCCGGGGCGTGATCTTCCTCTTCCAGAAGTTCTGCACGCCGCACCTGGCCGACTACCCGGCACTGTCGGAGGAATTAAGAAATGACGGCATACCGGTGCTGTCGATAGAGATGGATGAGAGCGGCAACATCGAGGGACAGCTCAAGACGCGCTTCGGCGCTTTCTTCGAGATGATAAATGGATAAGACACAGAATACGGGGAAATCGACCAAGCGGCTGGCCACAGCCAGGGAACTGCAAAAGATCGTGGCCGAGTTCTACCTGGAGGGCCACGAGGCCAGGAAGACCGGCAAGCCCATCGGCTGGATGCCGCCCATGAACGGCCTGATCGAGATCTTCTATGCCATGGACCTGCAGCCGGTCTTCCCCGAGAACTGGTCCCCCGTCTGCGCCGCCTTCGGGCTGATACATAAAAATTACATGACCGCCGAGTCCATGGGGTTCTCACCGGACCTGTGCGGATACCTGCGCAACTGCGTGGGCTATATCAACGGCATCATGGGTGAGGAAGGGGTGCCGTTGAACGGCCTGCCGGAACCCGACATGATCTTCGTGCCGGGCGCCGGCTGCATCCCCGCCATGAAAAACTTCCAGTACATCGCCAAACGCTTTCCCGAAGCAAAGGTGTTCAACGCCGACCTGCCCCAGGTACCCATCGAGAACATACAGCGATACCATATCGATTACGCCATCGACGAGATAAAGCGTATCATCGACTTCCTGACCGAGGTGACCGGAAAAAAGATGGACTACGACCGCCTCGCGGCGGTGGTGCGGCTGTCCGACCAATCCTGCGCGCTGTGGGACGAGATCACCTCGTACCGGCGCTGCATACCCACACCCATCTCAGCGGCTGAGGTGGGACTGATGTTTGTGATGGTGACAAGGCAGGGCACGCAGCTGGCGGTGGACTACCTGACCAGGGTCCGGGACGAGGTCAAACAGCGCGCCGAGAATAAGACCGGCATAATTGCCGAGGAGAAGGTGCGGCTGTTCTGGGACAACATACCGCTGTGGTACAACCTGGGACTTTTCAACTACTTCGAGAGATACGGGGGCGTGGTGGTGGCCGAGACCTACTCGGCGGCCTGGTCAATCCGGCTCGATACGTCCAATCCGCTGGAAGCGCTGGCCATGAAATCGCTGCAGTCATACCCCATGGTGTCCTGCGTCTCGATGAAACGCAGGAAGGAGATGGTGCTCAAGGCCTGCCGGGACTACCATATCGACGGCGTGATACTGCACTCCAACAAGTCCTGCCTGCCCATCACGCTGGGTCAGATGGACATCAAGCGCGCGCTGGAGAAGGAGCTGGGCGTGCCCTCGGTGGTGATCGAGGCCGACCATATGGACCCCGCCAACTTCTCGATGTCTCAGTTCGAGGACCGGGCCGGGGCGTTTATGGAGATGCTCCTTCAGAGGAAGGGGCGCAGCTAAAGCAACGCCCCTACAACGGGATAGATTGCCGCGCTACGCTCGCAATGACGAGAGGGAAAAAGATTCGCAGTGACGAAGCAATCTTGACTGATGTATACAGACTGTATACAATTAAATGAATGAGGGGAAAAACAGGTGGAAAGTAGCTACATCCAGGGGGATGACCGACAGCGAAAAGCAGCTTTACAAGAAATCAATCGGAGGCAATTAATATGAATGATATGGATAAGAGAATTAAGGAAATCGACCAGGGTGATGCTTGGGACGAGAACGATGAGGTTGTCCGGGTGGAAGTAAAAAAACCACTGGACAAGGTCATTCCCGTCCGTCTCTCCTCTGACAAGTGGGAGGAGATCAGAAGGGAAGCCAGGGAGCTCGGCGTGGGACCGACTACGCTGGCCCGCATGTGGATTTTAGAGCGCCTGCGCCAGCGGGTAAAGGCTTAGTTAAAATAAGGATACGCGTGAGTAGTGACTGTGTGTCTGCAAGATTTAGCCGACCAGAGGCTGAAACAACAAATGGCTGAAGGATATAAGGCGTTAGCCGAAGACAATTTAGATTTTGCTAATCAAGCAATAAGCATTGCGCAAGGAGTATTGACTGATTAGGGATTATGTTTAGATTGCCGCGGCCTTCGGCCTCGCAATGACGAGAGGAAAAAACGGTCGCAATGACGAGGGGAAAAGGACGCGCAATGACGGGGCAGGAAGGGTGGTTATTTCTTGCCCAGGAAATCGGGCTTGAGAAAGGCCGGGTCGCTCCAGTCGTAAAACCCTTTACCCGTCTTCATGCCCAGTAGGCCTTTGTCGATCATGTCCGTCAACGCCTGCGGCGGCTGGTCCTGCGGATCGCGGCTCTCGTTGTAGTAGGCCATCTCGATGTCGCGTACCACGTCCAACCCTATCACGTCCATCATGGCAAAGGGCCCCAGCTCGACTTTGAACTGCAGCATCCAGGAACGGTCGATATCCATGGGATCACCGTACCCTCCCGCCCAAAGCTTGAGCGACTCGCGCTTGACCATCCTCCAGAGACGGTTGCCCAGGTAGCCCATGATGGGCTTTTTGACCACGACGGGGACGCAGCCGATGCTCTTCACCCACGCTCTGGCGGACTCAATGTTGTCGGCGGAGGTAGCAGTGCCGGGCATGATGTCCACCAGCGGCAGGTCGATCATGGGCGAGTCGAAATGTATATTTAACACCCTGTCTTTACGCGAGACCGCGTCCTCCAGCTTGACGACCGGTATGGATGAGCTGTTGGAGGCGATCAGCGCCCCGGCCGGCGCGGCCGATTCAACCTGCTTGAATATCTTCTTCTTGAGGTCGATGTTTTCGCTGACCGCTTCAATGGCCAGGTCGGCGTCCGCCACAGCTTCGGACAGCGAAGCGCAATATTTAATCTTACCCTGGGCCGCATCCAGCCTCTCCGACTGCGCGGCCATACCTTTCAGGCCGAAGATGCCCTTGAGATCGCCGATGGTTTTAGCGGCGGAATCCGGATTGACATCATAGACTTTAACGTTATAGCCGGCCAGGGCTGCCATGGCTGAGATCTGCACGCCCATGAAGCCCGCGCCGATCACGGCTACCTTATTTATCTTGAGCATAATGCCCTCCCCTAATAACTGAGTATGCCGGGACGGTACCTATTTGCGGCGCAGGCCGAGTATCTCGCGCGCCTCGGCAGGCGTGGCCACCGGCCTGTCCATAACGGCGGCCAGCTCCCGCACCCATTTGGCCTGCTCCCAGCTTCCTTTGGCCAACTCACCGCCCGGCATCCTGATATTGTCCTCCAGTCCGATCCTGACATGCCCGCCGGTCAGCAAGCTCATGACCGCGGCCTGAACCTGGTTGGGTCCCACACCGCAGACGCCGAAGGTCGAGCCTTCGGGCAGCAGGTCCAGCATGGTCAGGTGTAGCGAGGGATTGAAGGCGATGCCGCCGAAGGCGCCGTACACGAACTGGAAGTTGAGCGGCGCGGCGAAGAGGTCCTTCTGCTTGCTCAGCAGCTGTATGTTGTAGATGCCTGCCGGGTCGTATATCTCGAACTCCGGCTTGACCCCGTGCTGCTTCATGACCTTGGCGAAATCGGCGATCATGCCCAGTTTGTTCTCGAAGGTGTATTCGAAGAAGACCTCGCCGGTCTTGTGGTCGGCGATGCCGTCGTTCATGGTGGCCGTGTTCATGCTGCCGATGTCCGGCTTGAGCTCGATAATGGGCGCTATGCGCTGCTCCGGCGTCAGCCCGACCGTGATGGCCGTGCTCAGGTTGATGATGATATCGGGACATTTCTTGCGGATGGCCTCCACGGTGGCCTTGATGACGCCCACATCGGCGGTGGCAAACTCGGTTTTGGTGTCGCGGGCATGGATGTGCACGACGCTTACGCCGTACTGCATGCACTTCTCGCACTCGTCCGCGAACTCCTGCGGGGTGTAGGGCACGGCCGGGTTATTCGATTTGAAGGTGGCGCCGCCCGATACGGCGGCGGTAATGATTAACTTATCTCCCTTGGCCACTCTGGTCTCCTTTCAGTTATTTTCGCCTGTATCAATAGGTCCCCGAGAGGAACTTGGCCAGGTTCCACTTCCACTTCGTGTATGGAGGGTTGATGGCCTGACTGACCAGCTCGGTCCATGTCCCCTGGCGGATGACGCTCTTGCGGTGGCTGAACGCCTCGAAGCTCAGCTTGCCGTGATAGGTGCCCATTCCGCTGGGGCCGACGCCGCCGAAAGGTATGCCCGGCGTGGCGCTGTGCAGGTTGGCCGTGTTGATGTCCACGCCGCCGGCGGTGGTCCTCTCCAGTATCATCCTCTCCTCACCCCGGTCCTCGGTATAGATACACTGGGCCAGCGGCTTGGGACGCGCGTTGACGAACTGGATGGCCGTCTCAAGGTCGGGCACGGCGATCACCGGCATGACCGGACCGAATATCTCCTCCTGCATGAGGGGACTGTCCGGAGAGACGTTGACCAGCACCGTGGGCTCGATATACAGGTCGGACTCATCGGTCCGGCCTCCCACGTAGACCTGCTGGTCTTTGAGCAGTGCGACCACGCGCCTGAAGTGATGCACGTTCACGATACGGCCGTAGTCCTCGCTCTTCTGGGGGTCGTCGCCGTAAAACTCCTTAATCGTTTTGGCCATGCACTCCAGGAAGGGCTGCTCGACCGATTTCTCAACCAGCACGTAGTCAGGCGCGGTGCAGGTCTGGCCGTTGTTGTAAAACTTGCCCCAGGCCAGGCGCCGGCAGGCTACCTGCATTTTGGCGTTTTTAGTGAAAAAGGCGGGGCATTTGCCGCCCAGCTCCAGGTTCACGGTGGTAAGGTTCTTGGCCGCGGCCTCGAGAACGATGCGTCCCACACGCCCGTTGCCGGTATAGAAGATATGGTCGAAGTGCTGCGCCAGCAGGGCGGTGGTCTGCGCCACGCCGCCCTCGACCACGGCCACCGCGTCGTTATCCATATACTGCGGCACATACTTGGCCACCAGACCGGACGTATGCGGAGCTATCTCGGACGGCTTGATCACCACGCAGTTGCCGGCGCCGATGGCGCCCACCGTGGGATTCATAACCAGCTCCAGCGGGTAGTTCCAGGGGGCAATGACCAGCGTCACGCCCAGAGGATCGAGCACGGTCCAGGCTTTGGATGGGAAAAAGCCGAAGTCCGGCTCCAGCGGCCTGGGCCTGACCCATTTCTTCAGCCCCTTGATGGCTACGTCTATCTCGTTCTGCGCGCAGAAAACGTCGCCGGTCCAGGCTTCATACAGCGGCCGCCCGGTGTCGTAAGTGAGCGCGTCGATGAACTCCCGGTAGTGCTCCTTCAACATGGCCCTCATGGCTTTGAGCTGGCCCATACGCCAGTTTATATCGTGTGTTTTTCTTGTGTTGAAGGTATCGCGCAGCTTCTTGACTATGGCTGCGATATCCTCGGCCGAGGCCGTGCCCTGTACGGGCGGCAGGCGACGGCCCGTCGTGCTTACTTTATCCATAACTCTATCCTCCATTATTAGTGAGTAGCCCCGTCAACAGCAGCTACACTTTAGTCATCTGCTTGAACAGTGCGTTGATGTCTTCGCAGGTCTTGATGCCGAGTGCCGTAAGCTGGTCCGTGACGTCGATCGGCTCGGAGACGCCGTCGACGATGGTGTTGAGCACGCCGCCCATGAATACGTTGACGGGCTGTCTGCGCCTGCGGGACTCCTCCACCAGATTGGTGCCCCATTCCAGGCACTGGCCGTTGTGCGTGCTGACGGCGATATAGGGCGTGCCCGCTTTGTGGGCGGCGTCCAGTAGCTGCTCTGCATCCTGGTCGACTCCCGCGTGCACAACGCTGGCGCCGAAGGCGTTGAGCACCCCCTCCAGCACATAGAGGCCGAACTCATGCGTATCGGTGGAGCCGGCCACGATCTTCTTTCCGCTGATGGCGTCGCCCAGCTTCTCCTGGCGGATGGCGTCCACCGTGAAATCGGTTATCATCTGCTGCATCATGATCAGGTCGGTGGGCGCGAAGGGGACGATGCCACGGTATTTTTTGGGGTCCCTCTCGCCCGGATGGTACAGCTGCTCCAGCCTGGCCCCGCCCAGGCGGCGCACCGCCAGCAGCAGCTCGACGGGATCTTTGATATCCACGCCCAATTCGGGAAGACCTTTCAAAATATTCCTGAAAAATTTCCTGCCGTTGACGGCAAGCACCCTTTTTAGCTTTTTGATCTCGGCCTCGTTGAAGATTTTGGCCTCTTCGAACTCGGGCGCCTTGCGCAGCCCCGCCGCGCAGGCCAGTATGACGTCGGCTATCTCGGTTAATGTGGGAACCCTGACGGCCTCCATGATCGGTTTGGCGCTGTAAAACGCGCCGGTCTTATATTTACGTTCCAGTATGGCGTAGGGCATGAAGTCCGCCAGCACCAAACCGTAGTTGGACTGTGCGTCCTCGCTGACCTCGATGGTATTGCCCTCCACGTGCACCATAACGATATCGTCCGTCCCCAGCGCCGCACTCAGCACTTCATGACTCGCCAGCCAGGTAGCCATCTTGGAGGGTATGTGGCTGATCAGTCCGCCCAGACCTGTCATGTACCTGGCCCCGCAGAGCTTCTCGACGATATACTGCTCCAGCAGGCAGTAGCCGACCTCGGAAGCATGGTCGATAAACCCGGCCGATGTGCCGTCGCCCATGTAGCTGCCGATGCCCGCGCCCTGTTCGCGCTTGCCGGCCAGTATGCCCAGGGCTTCGACCGTGGCCGCGACCTGTCCCACGTCGTCGTGCCAGTAGGGATAGTTCCAGGTGAACTGGGACATGGTGCCCAGACCGGGGGCGCCTGCCTTGAGCGCGTTGACCGCGTTGCTCACCGAGTTGGGTGTTCCAACCATGTTGTCGGCGAAGAGCGGCATGATGGGCGCCGCCTGGGCCACTTTAACGAAGTCTTCCGGGCCGTCCAGTGTGAAGCTGGTGCCCCTGGGCGCCTTGCTGCGCAAGTCGCCGCGCGGCAGCCCGTTGACCCAGTTGCTGGTGACGATCATGGCGCCCACGTCGGTGCCCCTTTCCTTGCACCTGGCGTACAGCTCCTTCATCGACTCCACCTGCTCCTGCACCGTGGCCAGCCCCATCTGCGCAACGAAGAGCACGTTGCCCTCCCCTGTATTCCGGCGCCTCCAGTCCGACAGGGTGAGGCCCCTCTCGCGCTGGAAGGCGCTCACGCCCATCTCTATGCTGCGGCCGGTTTTCAGGCCCTTTTCCAATACCTGTTTGCCTTTGGGTAATCCTTTCGGTATCAATTCTGACATCTGTTCCACCTCGATCTGAATCTCAATCTGAATCTAAATCCGTATCTATTTCTTTTCCCCCAGCTTCGGCTCCTTGAGCATGAAGGTCAGTATGATGGCGACCACCAGCAGGACCGCTAGCAACAGCATGGCCAGCGTGAACTGGCCTGTGGCGTCGCGCAGCACCTCCATGGCGGGCACGACCGCCACCGCGCAGGCGTTGCCCAGCAGCCAGAGCCATCCCAGCGATATGCCGGCATATCGCTCACCGGCATATTCTACGGACAGCGTCATCAGTATGGGCAGCGCGGAGATCATGAAGAAGCCCAGCAGGAAGGAGTTGATCAGGCTGCCGGTGAACCCCATGGGGAACAGCATCAGGACGATGAATATCACTCCGCCGATCAGCGCCGTGAAGAGGAAAGGTTTGCGCTTCATCAGCTTGTCGGATATCAACGGCATGACGATGCAGCCTATGATGGCGCCCAGTATCATGATCCCGGACACGTAGCCGACCTCGGTCAGAGGGATGCCGTGCGACTCGTTGAGGAACTTCTCGATCCAGGTGGCGATGCCGTTGAAGCAGCCGGTGCCGATCAGGAAGATGATGCTGAGGAGGACGAAGCTGGGCATCTTAAGTATATCCTTGAGGCCGCGCCACTGCTTCATGTCCGTGAATTCCGTCGTGGCCGCGGTCAGCCTGGCCGGTGTGGGAGGGCGCTCTTTAACCAGGACGAAGAACAGCACCACGGCCAGCACTCCGAGCAAGCTGTAGGTAAGCAGCATATTGAAATAGCCGAGGTCCGTCAGCAACATGGGCGTGACACCCAGGCCGATCATCATGCCTAAAAACATGGCGACCGTTCCCAGGCTGACGGCTGTGGCCTCCTCTTTCTCGGGGAACCAGGTCACGGCTATCTTGGTCGTCCCGTTGAGTATGCAGGCCGTGCCCGCGCCCGCGCCTATCTGGGATATGAGCAGTAATAAATATGTATCGGGATTGATCAGCCGCAGGCAGCCGAAGATGCCCAGCAGCAGGACGCCCGAACCGATGCCCCACCTGATGCCCTTGCGGTCGATAAGTATGCCGAAGGGTATGGAGAAAATGATGGACATCAAAGGAAATACCAGCGCCAGCCATCCGCCCTCCATGGGAGTTATGCCCAGGCGCTCCTCCATAAAGGTCTCGACGGCCGCGAAATTTAGCCAGAAAAACTGTGATACCGCAGACGCGAACATGTAAACAACCAGCACCACCCACCTGTACCCGTAAACTTTTTGTTCTGTCATCGATCCCCCTGCCTTTTATTCAAGTTACGATATGCATCCGCATGCCCCATGACGAGAAGAGTGATTGAAACCGGACCGGATTATCGCTACTTACTTATCTGTGCGGACGTCACCTCCTCTCTTTTGCGCTTTAGCCGTTTTTTCGCCGGAGGCCGCCGCGACTTCGGGCGGTCTGACGGATATGCCGGACAGGATGAGGCCGGTCTGATGCCGGATGAACTCATCCAGTGTGCAGTGTTTGGCGATAAACCACCTGCGGAAGGCCCACATGTCCCCCAGGACGATGATGTCGTGTGCGGTGAGCAGGACATCCTTTACCCTGAAATCGCCCGATTTGCATCCGGCCGTCAGTATCTTGCCGTACATCGCGGCCAGCTTGTCCTCGACCTCAATCAGCCTGCGGCGCTGGTCGGGCAGCATGTTGCCGCTCTCCTGGTACCAGAAGACCTGCACGTCCTGGCTGATGTCTATCATGTGCAGGTAGCGATCGATTGTCATGCGCAGGGTTTTCACAGGACCCAGCTTCGCCAGCATCATCTCGCTGTCGCGGATGAACTCATGGACGGCGGCCAGCTCCTCGTCCATGATCATGGTTATGATGTCGTCCTTGGTGCTGATATAGTGATACAGGGTGCCGACCACGATGCCGCTCTCGCGCGCTACCTCTCGCATGGTGGTCTTGTGCAGCCCTTTCTTGAGGAACAGCCTGGCGGCGGCCATGATAATCTCCCGTCGCCTGGAGATGGACGGTTTATTAGCGTCTGCGCCTGCCTTTTTAACCATCATTCCTCTGCACGATTTACTCATCAACAGCTCTCGATAAAGTCACTCGAACGAACGACCGTTCGATTATAATTGATGTATTTTGACGTTGTCAAGTGGCATGGTCATTGCGGGGAACGAAGTGACGAAGCAATCTTGTACGTGATTGCGGGTAAACAGGATTGCCACGCCCTAACGGGCCCGCAATTACGGATTTCTATTTCAAGGTTATAGGGTCTTCTCTATGCCGTCGAGTATCAGCTCGCCCGCGATACGCGCCGCCCTTCCGGCAGGGGCGCGGCATTTCCTGGCGGCGTCGGCCTGGATGAACTCCAGCGATTCGGCCGGGTCTGCCAAATCGTAGTACCTGCCGAAGATATGGCGCTGAACTTCCAGGCAGTTGCAGCCGCCGAACTCCCGCTCGAATCGCCGGCACAGCTTGCGGGCCGCGATGGTCGTGCGCTGCAAAGATACAAAGTCATCGTGTTTCTCGCGTCCCATGGCCATGCCCAGCGCCATGACGGCCCCGATCACCGCTCCGCAGGTCTCTCCCCGCAGCGCGATGCCGGGCATGGCAGTCGCAGCCTTAAGCGTCTGTTTATCCCCCAGACCAAACTCCTCCTGCAACGCCAGCAGCGTACCCTGCGCGCAGCTTCCGTAAAGCTCCTCATAGTCGCCCGCCTTTCGCTCGAGACGGTTTAACCTGTCGTCCCTCGATTCAGACTGCTGCATTTCGTGTCCTCCATCATCTCAATTATCGGCTAGCTTTCCAGGAAGCGGATGATCTTCTCGCTGCTCTCGTCCGCCGTGTCGGAGATGAATCCATGGCCGGCCTGCTCGAACACCGCCAGCTCCGCGCCTTTTATCCTGGAGGACAGTATCCTGGAGTTCTGGGGCGGTATCAGACGGTCACGCGCGCCGGTCATGACCAGCGCCGGTATCTCGATCTGAGGCAGCCGTTCGTATGTATCGTGAAGCAGGACAAAATTGGCCTGGCTCATATAACCGTGGGTGGGCGTGGGATACTGCGTCGTGGTCTTTACATAACGCTCCACGGCCTCGGGCTGCTTATCGATGAAATCCCGGTTCCACAGCCAGGGCACGGTCGAGCGCGCCCTCTCTTCGTCCGACAGTTTGGCCCGCTCAGGGTTAAAAAGAAAGGACTTGGCCTCGGGGGTGGACCCGATGGCATGGGTCCCGCCGCAGGATGTGCAGCCGAGCACCAGCTTTTTTACGCGGGAGGGATGCCTGAGAGCGATCTCCTGGGCGATCATGCCGCCCATGGAGACGCCGAAGACATGCGCCGACTCGATGCCCAGCGCGTCCAGCAGCCCTACGGCGTCCCCCACCATCATATCGGCGGTGTAGGGTATCTCCGGCTTGCCGCTCCTGCCCGCGCCGCGGTTGTCGAAGATAATCACCTTGAAACGAGCCGCCAGGCGGGGCAGTATTACGAACCAGTGGCCCGAGTTGGAGCCGTAGCCCATGATCAGCAGCAAAGGCTCTCCCTCGCCGTGAGCCTCGTAGTAAAGCTCGATGCCGTTGACTTTTATAACGGGCATTTCAGGCCTCCCCTCTCTCTGAATAAATGTATTATATCAGTTATTACACGTGCAGCTATATGTGAAAGGGGACAATTATATATAATGTTCCCAATCGCCGGGGAATCGGATGCAGGGGAAAATAGTTGAGATAATACGTGAGGCCGTACCGGACGACGGCCGGCACATTCGGGGACCGGCCGACCTGTCCGGGCTGCTGCGCGAGCGCTTCGCCGGCTACAGCTACGGCATCTGCATAGCGGTCTGTCAGGCAGGCGGAAATAAGTAGAGACGCGTATATTTAACGTGAATTAACACAATGCCCGGATTTTCTGTTTTAATATATGTATTAAATAAAAAAGAGGTAGGAGGTGCAGCATGACCTGGCTAATACCCGGCTTGCCCGCCGGCGGCCCCGCCCTGGGGATCATCCTGCTTGTTATCGGCATCGTCATCCTGATTATCCCGCGTATAATAAATTACCTGATCGCCGCCGCGTTGATACTGAGCGGTATCGGATGGTGTATCGCCGGCGTCTGGCTGTGGGGAATACTGGCCATCATCGCCGGTATCGTCATCCTGATCATTCCGCGCATACTGAACTACGTGGTGGGGATATGGCTGATCATACTGGGACTGGGACAGATTTTCGCGTCGGGCTGGGCACTTTTCCCGCTTATCGTCGGCGCGCTCACGCTGCTCTTCGGTATCCTGGTGATGGTAAACCCCGGAATACTCAACGCGCTGGTCGCGGTTATCTTCATCATTCAGGGCTTGCTGATGCTTGCGCAATATTACCACTGGTTCTAAACAGAGCTACGAGTTCGGGCGCACCTGAAGGTACGCCCCTACAGAAGATCGCTATATACGCGGGCGTACCTGAAGGTACGTCCCTACAGGAGATAGATGTAGGGGCGGGTTTTTAAACCCGCCCGCGAATAATGGGTATAAATAAACGGACGCATCGGTAATCCCATTAACTGCCGCCGTCGCCCGGTCTACACTTAGTCACCGGGGAAAGACGACACTGTGCGGTGTGTTTTTTACCTAAGGCAATTAAAGGCAGGAGGTGGTGACGTGAAGTCGAAGAAAGGCAGGGCACTGGTCATAACGCTGAGCATCGTACTTGTTTTAGCCATAGTCATTGTGACGGCCATACAGGTGGTGTTCAGGCTTCCACAACCTTCCTATAGCGGTACCGAGAAACTGGACGGCCTTTCGGCCGCGGTCGAGGTGCGCACCGATGAATACGGCATACCCCATATCTTTGCGCAGAATGAGACGGACCTCTTTTTCGCACAGGGTTATATCACAGCCCGCGAGCGCATGTTCCAGATGGATATGACGCGCCTGGCGGGCAGGGGTGAGCTTTCTACCGTGCTGGGCGATATGATGCTCAATACCGATAAGTTCTTCAGGACGGTGGGTTTTTACCGCGCCGCCGAGGCGGAGTACGCCGGCATGGATCCCTCTGCCAGGAAGGTGGTTGACGATTATACACGGGGTGTAAACGCTTATATCAACGGCGTCAAATATCTCCCCAGCGAGTATACGATCCTCGGTTTCAAGCCCCAGGTATGGAAGTCCCAAGACACCATGGTCTGCGGTATACTCATGGCCTACAGCCTCAACCGCAGCAAGGACACCGAGCTCATCCTCAACCAGGTTGGAGAGTATGCCGGCGGCGAACTGCTCGATTCGATTATTCCCAGGGTGCCCGCCGATGCGCCAACCGTATCCGGCACAGTTGAGCCGGCTCAACCTGCCACGTCTGATGCAGATCGTCCATCAGCATGGGGTGAAGGCGTTGCCGCAGGCAGCGGACATAGCGAGAGCCTTATATCGCTGGATGTTCCCGCCAGCAACTGGATGATCTTCTCCGGCAAACGTACCGACTCCGGCAAAGCGGTCTTCACGGGCAGTCCGGACCTGGCGCCCACCATACCGGCGCTTTTCTACCTGGTCCATCTCAAGGGCGGAGACTATGACGTGATGGGCGGCGCCATACCCGGCACACCCACCGTTACCGTTCTGGGACTGAACCGCTATTTTGCCTGGAGCACGACCAACGGCAGGGGAGATGAGATGGACTTCTTCATCGAGAAGATCAATCCCGCCGACACCGATCAGTACCTGACCGAGGACGGATATAAGAACTTCCAGATCGTGGAAGAGACCATCAGGGTAAAGGGCAAGGACGGTTTCAGGGAAGAGAAATTGAGGGTGCGTATCTCGAGGCATGGCCCCATTATCTCCGAAGTGATGCCGCGGGCGCCGGCCAACTGCGCCATGATGTGGGTGGGACTGCAGCCGCGCCTGGGCATCATGGAGGGTTTTATCGCGCTGGATAAGGCCAGGGATTTCGACGAGTTTCGCCGGGCGCTGAGCGTGGTGCGCACGCCCACACTCAATCTGGGATACGCCGACATCTATGGGAATATAGGTTACCAGTATATAATGTCGCCGCCCGTACGCAAGGCCGGCGACGGCACCCTGCCCGTGCCTGGTGAAGAGGGCAAATACGATTGGACAGGCTACGTTCCCTTCGAGAAGCTGCCGTACGATTTCAACCCCGCACAGGGTTACGTGGCCTCCTTTAATAACGTTCCATATAAAGTCGATTACCATATCACCGATTACTGGATGATCGAGCGCGCCCTGCGCTTCGATCAGATAGTCGGGAGCAAAGATAGGTTCTCGTTAGACGAGATCAGGAAAATGCAACTGGACAATGTCTCGATTGAGGCGCAGACCTGGGTGCCGCTCATCCTGTCGGCCTGCAGCGGCTTGAAAGATTTGAAGCCGGCGCTGGAACTGCTCAGGAATTGGAACTATTCCTCCGACGTCGATAGCCCGGCGGCCACGCTTTTTAACTCTTTCTACAGCCATATGGCGCAGAATACGCTGGAAAACAAGATCGGCGCCAAACTGATGGCGGAGCTGGCCCAGGACCTTCAGGTATATATACCCGACAGGCTGCTGACCAGGATAGCAGGGGCTAAGGATGACATCCTTTACGATGACGTGACAACCGCTGACCTGAAAGAGACGCGCGACGATATCATCAGAAAAAGCATGAACGATGCTAACGCCGAGTTGACGGCCAGGCTGGGACCGGACCCTGCGAAATGGCAGTGGGGAAAGGTCCACCAGATGACGTTCAAGCATCCGCTGGGCAGCAAACTCGGTTTCTATAACCTGAACCCGATTCCCACCGCCGGTGACGGTTTCACCATCAACGCGGGCATGTGGGACAGCAAGAATCCTTACGCCATGGATGCCGGCGGGGTTATCAGGCTGGTGGTGGATATGTCCGATCTCGAAAAATCCACCATCATGAGCCCGCCCGGGCAGTCCGGTCTTTACATGAGTCCATATTACAACGACCTGGCGCAGATGTGGGCCAACGGGCAGCAGGTGCCGACGCATTTCCTATCCGCCGGGGAGCTGCCTCAGCTTCTTATATTACAGCCTTAAAACAAATGTAAGCAGGGCTACATCACAGCCATTTTGATTATCCCGGTTGTAAACATGATGTATGCCCCGATGAAGCAACCTGCAGCCAGGGCCAGAACAACGATCGCTATGACAAGGGAAGTCCTGTCCTTATTTTTAATCGCGGGTTGAAGAAACCAGATGCTAAGTGGTATTAAAAATACACCGATTACGATGGCGATTACGCCGAGGATGTTGCTCAGAGTTTTTATAAGATCCATCGGATTGTAGAAGTGTAATTTATTTCCCGGTAGTTCGCAAGAGATTTAAACGCATTCGATCCTTTCTGAACACGGCTTAGATCAAAGGAAAGAGCGCACGAACCACAGCCTGTCAGGTAAGAAACGGAGATTTCTGTTATAGTAGTCGAGCCGTAATTAGTGGCTGTTCTCGGGCAGGCTGAAACTCCGGCCTGCGTGCCGTCTGTGCGCGAAGCAGCCGCTGCCGACGGTATAAAATGCCGACCCTTTGACCGGGAATCAGCCCGGTTGTTCATAGAGTGCTGCTTATGATAGAGGACACTAAGTGATCGGTATCGATAGGGAGGTGTTTTAAGGAGGTTTTGTATGAGAGTGGGTCTTTTCGGGTTTGGCAGAACAGGTAAGTCGGTTGCGACGGTATTGCTGCAAAGCAAGGAATCTCATCTTTGCTGGGTGATCAGAAAGTCGGAAACGCTACAGCATCGGTCGGTACCGGAGTTTTTAGGTATTGAATCGGATGAGCCCGGATTAATTTTTCCCAAAGATGAATTGCCGCCGCCGCGGCTTTTCGATGAACATCCCATAGATGTATTGATCGACTTTTCTTCTGCGGAAGCCATATTGTCTTACGGCGGTGAAGCGGCTAAGAGAGGAATTTCTATAGTCAGCGCGATATCGGAATATCCCGGCACGACGATTGATTTCATAAAGAAATTATCGCAGCAAACGAAGGTGCTATGGTCTCCCAACATTACTATCGGTATCAATTTCTTGATGCTGGCGGCTAAAGTTCTTAAAAGTATTGCCCCTTATACGGATATCGAGATTATCGAAGAACATTTCAAAGCTAAAAAGGAAGTTTCCGGCACATCCAGAATTATGGCCAGAGTATTATCTTTGCCGGAAGAGTCGATTAAAACGATTAGGGCAGGCGGCATTGTCGGCAGGCATGAGATTCTCATCGGGTTTCCATTTCAGACAATACGCTTAACTCATGAATCAATATCCAGAGAGGCGTTCGGCAACGGTGCTTTGTTTGCCGCGCAGCATCTAATGGACAGGCCGATCGGATTATATTCTTTGGAGGACCTGTTGATCCCGTATTTTAACCTGAAGCAACATATATAAATTAGGATAGATATATTGACGGGCAGGACGTCCCCGAAATAGTAGTCAGAGGAGGTTGCAGTATGGTGAGCGATCCTTATGGCGGTAAATTCTGGAGGAAGTCCTTCGATCCGCACGTGAAAAGCCACTTCGACTACCCCGAGAACAAGCTGTTCCACGACCTTTTCCTGGAGGCTGTCGATGAGGTGCCGGATATTACGGCGGTCAATTACATGGGAAAGGAGATTACTTTCCGGCAGATCGACGCATTGTCCAACCGTTTTGCCGCGTTTCTCATCAAACAGGGACTGAAGCCGGGCGATGTGGTGGGTGTGTATTCGCTCAACCTGCCGGCCTACTATATCGCCATCCCCGCCATCTCGAAGGCGGGATGCGTGCTGACCGGCGTCAGCCCGCTGCTGACGCCCAGGGAGCTGGAGTACCAGCTCAAGGATTCAGGCGCAAAAATACTGCTGGCGCTGGACGTTTTCTGGGGCAACATCAGCCAGGTCATCGACAGAGTTAAATTAAAGGCCATAGCGCTGACCGGCTTCAGCGACTTTCTGCCCGATGCGCAGCCGATCAAACTGCCCGAATCATCCGTACCTGTATTCAGGTTCACCGATATCATGCAGGAGTATCCCGCCGATCCCGTGAATATCAGGGTCAAGGGGGAAGACCCGCTGTTGATGCAGTATACCGGCGGCACGACGGGACCTTCCAAGGGCGCGGTGCTGACCCACAACAACGTCGTGCGTCATATGATCCAGTGGGGCAACTATGTGGATGGGGTCAAGGGGCAGGAGCGCATATTGTGTCCCTTCCCGCTCTTCCACCAGGCCGGCCTCTTCCTGGGGCTGTTCTGCCTGGTATGGGCCACACCGCAGGTCGCAATACCCAATCCGCGCGATTACGACTTCATCATCAAGACTATCAAAGAATACAAGCCCACCGTGCTAACGGCCGTGCCCACCATCTACCTGGAGCTGATGAAGAAGCCGGAGTTCCGCGCCCTGGACTTCTCGGGCGTCTGGGGCTGCATCGCCGGCGCGGCGCCCTTCCCCGTGGAGTATCTTAAGGAATTCGAGGACATCGTGGGAAAGGATAAATTCAGCGAGGTCTACGGCATGACTGAGACCTGTCCCCTCATCGCGGCCAATCCCCGCTACGGCAAGCGCAAATTCGGATCGGTAGGCCTGCCGGTCGGCGATACAGAGGTCAAGATCGTCGATCCGGCAACCAGAGAGCCGGTTCCCATCGGAGAGCCGGGCGAGCTGGCGGTGCGCGGTCCGCAGGTGATGAAGGGGTACCACAACAAGCCGGAAGAAACGGCCAACGCCTTCAGAGAAGGATGGTTCTACACCGGCGACATCTGCCGCATGGACGAAGACGGCTATATTTTCATCGTCGACCGCCTCAAGGACATGGTCATCGTCTCGGGCTACAAGGTGTTCACCCGCGAGCTGGACGATATCATCGTCGAGCATCCGGATGTCGCCCTGGCCGCCTCGATAGGGGTTCCCGATCCCAACCGTCCCGGCAACGAACAGGTGGCCTCCGCCATCGTGCTCAAGGAAGGCGTGGAGAAAAACGAAGCCGAAAAGGAGAAGATACGCGAGTTTATCAGGAAGCGTGAAGCGCCCTACAAGGTGCCCAAAGTGATCGTATTCTACGACAGCCTGCCCACCAGCGCAGTGGGGAAGATATTGAAGCGCGAGCTGCGCGAGATGCTGAAGGCCGGATAGCATCGGAATCCTCCGCTTATTCCCCATAGATATTGACTTTATTCCGTCAATATGACAACATAAAATCATACGGATCGGTGGTTGTAACGGCTGGTGCGGCCGTTATGATGCGGTAATGTTAATGTCGATACTGATTCGTTCAGTTCCGGCGCTTTGGGAGTAGAGGAGAACCGTAAATCGTACCGGCGGGCGGCCGGGATTTACGCGGGTTAGTGAGCGCTTGTATACAACATCGCAGATCTCATTATTTCCATGTGATGTCTCGTCGACAGAGCGTCAGTTCAATATGCTTTTGGCTAATGTCGTAAACGAAAATAAAATCAGGAGAATGTGATGGCAAATCAATCGAAGTCCATTGACCTGGCACAGCTATTCCAATCAGTCACCGGCACACTGGCCGATAACAGGCAGCAACTCAACGACGCCGATGACAACAACCACGACCACGGCGACAACATGGTGGATACATTCGAGGTGATCACGCAGGCCATGCGCGAGAGAAAGGGCGCCGACCCGGCGGACCAGCTCGAGTATGCCGCCCGGATGCTGCGATAGCGCAAAAGCGGCTCGTCACAGATGTATGCCAACGGCCTGGAGCAGGCCTCGCAGCAGTTCCAGGGCCAGCAGGTCACACCGGCCAATGCCATGACGCTTATACAGGACCTGCTGGGCGGTGGACAGGCGTCGCAGTCTCAGCAGCAGGATGGCGGGATGGGTGGCGTGCTCGGCTCTTTGCTGGGCGGCGGGCAACAGCAATCTCAACAGCAGGGTGGCGGCATCGGCAACGTGCTTGGCTCGCTGCTGGGTGGATCCGGCGGACAGCAGGGACAGCAGGGTCAGGATGGCCTCGACCTGGGCGATCTGCTGCAGGCCGGCATGTCGTTTATGAGCACCAAGCAGAGGGGCGGCAGCAACCTGGAGGCGATCGTGAATGCGGTCGTATCCAGCAGCGCCATGGGAGGCGGCTACCGCCAGCAGTCCAGCAACCTGGTGGCATCCACCATGATGCAGGTGGTCAAAGGGATGATTAAGTAATATCAGGGTCGGCTGCCGCATAAGCGGACAACGCCCTTGATAATATAAAAAGGAGGGAATAGATGGCTGCAAAATTCGAGCTGTACAAGGACAAGAAAGGGGAATATCGCTGGAAGCTGCTGGCGACCAACGGGCAGGTCATCGCCGTAGGAGAGGGATACACGAGCAAGGACTCCGCCAAAAAGGGCATAGAGTCGGTTAAGAAAAATGCCCCCACAGCCAAAGTAAGCGAGATTTAGGCACAGGGGCGTGAATATCAGCTGAATCAGAATTCTTCACAAAGGAGTTTATTATGGATAATACCGTAGCCAAGGTTATTACCGTAATCGGATCGAGCTCTAAGTCGTTTGACGAAGCTGTTGCGACCGCCGTCGCCGCGGCGTCAAAAAGGGTGAAAGGCGTGCATGTCGCCGATGTGCAGAAACTGTATGTGCACGTCGAGAAAGGCAAGATCGTCAGCTATCGCGCCAGGGTCAGGATGGCCTTCGAGTACAATCCGAAGTTTAAGAAGTAGCCGATACAATCAGGATAGGTTGCGTACACGGGACCGCGAAGCTTTCAAATTTAGCGGAATTGCTGTGGCTTGAAGTTTTAACGGTTATTATTGGACAGTGACCTGAGTTAGGGACTGCCGGCGGTTGCCGTCAAGGTCTTCCACGACAAAACCGACCATGTAGTCCCCGGGCGCAGCGTCCAGGGTTTTCCAGGTAAGCGGCTGTCTGCCGAAAGTCAGTGTGCCGCCCTCCTGGTATACGGTGTTTGTTATGTTTCCGCTGCCGTCAAGTTCAAGCCAGCTTTCAGTGACGGTGAATTTATCGCCGGTTGTGGGTGTGATCTCGTGCGGCGCGCCGGCTTCATTTTGACCCGTGAAGCCCAGCACCTTGCGCAGCGCACCGTCGCTGAAATACAGGGTGGCCCGGCATTGCTCAGCGCTGTCCGCATAGGTGTATGTCCCGTCCACCGTGTAGACCGCCTCCGCAAAGCTGCGCCCGTAGCTCTCGGGTTTGAACAGGCAATATACACGGGTTGTTCCGTCGTCAATGGCAAAGATGATCGGTTCCCAGTTGAAGTCCAGGGTGAATTCGCCCTTGCCCCAATCCGGGTAATATACTCCCTTCACCAGGCGGGTGTCCGGGCTTTCTATATAATCCTGGTCTGCCACGAAGATCGAGTTGCTCTGCGGATCGTAGTAACCGGCAAACAGGTAGATGTACCCGATATTATCGCCGCTGATATCTGCGCTCAAGATTACGGGATTACGCGGATCGGCCTGAGCGCTGGAGGAGGTTATTTTCGAGATGCTGATACCGCCGGCGGCCGGGGATTTGATGGGTGCTCCCGTCGGTATGATCGGCTGGGTATCCGTCAGCGTGAATTTGCGTCCGGTATAGTGATAGGCCAGGAAATCATCCCACAGTGATTGGCCGGCGAAGCGGTTGGCGATGGCCGTGTACGAACGGGCGCCCGCGATAGAGTTCTGGTACAGCTGGGAGTTGGGGAAGTAAATGGCCATACCGGTAGCTCCGGGTTTCTGGGCGCCGTGCTTCTCGGCAATGACCGCCTGGCTGATTGCGGCCAGCACTGCATCAGCCGCCTGGTTGACCTGGGCGTTATTGCTTTTCTGCTTGACGATCTGCAGGAAATTGCCCAGGTCTATATAGGAGGGAGGCACCTGGCTGCCGAATATGCTGGTGAAAGACTGTGCGTATGTGCGGCCGCCCGCCACCGCCTGCTGGTTGGCATTTTGCAGGGTGAAGGCGAACTGGTTCAGGCTGCTGTTAAGCCGGCCGACCTTCGAGAGGTCCACCGCGCTCAGGGTTGAATCGCGTCCCATCTCGCGCGCCAGCCCCTGTGAGGACACGTTATACGAACCACCGAACAGGCCGGACAAAGCCGAGCCCTCGCCCAGCAGGTCTGCGCGCGCGCTGCTGTCGGAGATGCGCTGATCGTCGTCGATATAGCTATCCACTATGGTGTGTCCGAGCTGGGCGCCGGTCATGTTGGGATTTTCGATCAACTCCTTGAGAAATCCGGCATAGGCCCAGCCCAGGGAGGGCTCGACCTCTTCGGATGCGACTGCGTAACGGGCATGCGGCTCCAGCGCCGTGAAGACCTCGAGCTGTCCCATCAGGCAGGCATCCAGGCCGATCAGCTCGAACTTATCTACACCGGAATTGGCGCGGATCTGTCCCAGTGCGCTGTCAAGCTCATTTAAATAGATCAGGTCGCCCAGGCGGGACCCCAGCGGTGTGCTGCTGTCACCGCCCGTTTTAGGGTTGTTATCGCTCCAGCCGCCCGGCCAGCCCATGCCGTGGTCGGACAGGATGAGCACATATTTATCGGAAGGATATGTTTTTATGGCCCAGGTGGCGAAATCCACCAGCGTCCGGCCCGAGGACATGCTCATCTCGCCCAGGTCCGCGATCTCCTGTGAGCGCAGCCTGCCCAGATTATCGTCCCGGCCGATCAAAAAGCGCTTGGTGCCCGTCCAGTTGCCGTCGCCGCTGTAGGCGCCGTTATAGCGGTCCACCTGCGACACTATCTTGACCAGGTCTGAGGATCCGACTTTCTCGGCCTCGTTCAAATCGATGTAGATGTCCTTTTCCAGTATCCGGTCGTCGGCGTCCTGATAGAGCATGACCAGCCACCTCTGGCCGCTGGTGGCCGGTGTGATGGAAAGCGCCTCAGTGGACATGCTGCTGTCCTGCACCGACGACTGATCGAGCAGGGAGGACTGGTCTGAGAACTCGTCCATGACGGAAGGCATGCTGCAGACGCCCGAGAACATGAGGAAGGCAACAAGTAATACCGCGCCGATTACCAGAATCATCATCAGGCAGCCCGATTTGCCCGTCAGGCATCCGCTGCCGCCGGTCCGGTTCGGGTCGCTGTTTACGCCTCCCGTGCCGAAAAGACCCGCCAATCCTCCTAACAGGCCGCCCAGGCCGCCCAGTCCGCCGCCGGAATCATAGCCGCCGTCCGTGCCAAATCCGCCGCCTGTGGGAGTCCCTCCTGTCGGATATTCGCGCCGCTGCGGCGTTCCCGCCCGCTCACGCCCGCCCGGCGGAGCCGAATCAGGCCTCCGCCTTCGTTCTCCGAAAATTCTGCGCTTTGCCTGTCCGCCCTGGTTATCCATCTTCTCAAATCTCCGCTTTCACATATTCATGAAAGCAATTGATACAGCGTATCAACTGCCTTGGCGTGATTTGATTGTACTACCTGAGCCGTGTCCTGACCAATTATGGCGGCTTCTATGGTTTTGACGCCAGGCCCACGCCGGCATCCTTTGCATACTTCATCATCTGAGCATACTTGGCGACGGTGGTGCCGACGCCCATGGCGCCGAAGACACCGGCCGGATGGTCCATTACGCCGCCCTCCTGGTACCTGACATGTTCCCCCTTCCAGAAGGTGCTGACGATGGCGCTGCCCCGGGCTACGGGGACAATCTGCCAGCTCATCATCATCTGCTCGATAACCTTGATGGCGAACTCCATGCCGACGCCGAACCATCCGAGTGTCAGGGCGCCGCCCACCTTGCCCGTACAGCGGTGGCCGAAAAATATCTCCTCCCTGCCCCTGAAGAAGACGTTCTGGAGCTGTGTGCTCAATACCTGGCAGTAGGTCGGGCCTCCCATGATGATCCCGTCGGCGGCAAACATCTTGTCATGTACTGCGTGGACATCGTCTTTGATCTTGCAGCGGGCCTTGTTTTTAACGCACCACTGGCAATGTTTGCACTCCGCGATTTGCTTGTCCGCCAGCGTCACGAACTCCGTCTCGACCCCCGGTACGCCGGCCGCAGCCTTCAAAGCAACCTGCACCAGCTTGTCGCAGTTGCCGTCCTTGATGGGTGTTCCCGAGATGCCCAGGATCTTGACCTTTACCACAGGTGATTCCATCGTTGATACTCCTCCGGTTAAATATATTTTGCCAAAGCACTGTATACTGACAAACCCTCGCCGACATAATTATCACCGAAGCATCTGTCGGTACCGGCAAATATCATATCAAAAAGGGACGGATGCCGATTTAGCAACAGGATACTGTCGGGGCACGGCGGTTTTATGCGGAAGCAAACTTACACTTTATCTTTGTTCTGTGATTGGCGAAACTATATAATGTAACCGGGAGGTAAAGGAGAGGTAAATGCGGTATTTTTGTCTGTCTTGCGGCAGTATTAATTTGACCGACGGTCATTTAATTTATATTCTTAGTTAATAACAGTAATTGTTACTAATTATATGAAAAGAAGGACAAGGCAGAGGGAGTGCATTCTGGAGATTTTAAAAGGTGTGAGGACGCATCCGACGGCGGACTGGATATACGAGGAGGCCAGGAAGAGCTTTCCCAATATAAGCATGGGGACGGTCTATCGGAACTTGAAAGTGTTGCAGCAGGAGGGAGTGATAACGGAACTGGATTTGAGCGGCACTATGAGTAGATTTGAGTTCAAACAGGATCGCCACTATCACTTTCGTTGCGAGAACTGCGGGCGTGTTATCGATTTTAACGAGCCGGTGGATAAGGGACTGGACCGCAGGGTGGAGCGCAGGACGGGGCTTAAAATCAATTGCCACCTGCTCGAATTTCGCGGCTTATGCAAGAAGTGCCAATCCGTAAATTAAGCATATAGGAGGTAAATAAATGGGGAAATCAATCAAAGGAAGCAGGACGGAACAGAACCTGTTAAAGTCCTTCGCCGGTGAAGCCCAGGCCAGGAACCGCTACACCTTCTTCGCCAGCGTCGCCCGCAAAGAGGGATTCGAGCAGATTGCCAACATCTTCACCGAAACAGCCGGAAATGAGAAGGAACACGCCGAGGTTTTCTTTAAGTACCTGGAAGGCGGCGAAGTGGAGATAACGGCGGCATACCCTGCAGGGATAATCGGGAATACCAGAGCCAACCTGGAAGCGGCGGCGGATGGTGAGAAGATGGAGTGGAGCGTTCTTTATGCCGATTTCGAGGCCGTAGCCCGCAAAGAAGGTTTTGAAGATATCGCGACCTCCTTTAAGGAGATAGCGGAGGTCGAGGAGTTCCACGAGAGTCGTTACCGCAAGCTGGCTGCAAACATTGCCGCGGGTGAAGTTTTCAAAAAGAAAACCACCGTCAGGTGGCATTGCACCAACTGCGGCTATATCCACGAAGGGACGGAAGCTCCAAAGGAATGTCCCGCCTGCAAGCACCCTCAATCCTATTATGAGCTGCTTGCAGAAAACTATTGATCCGGGAAACATCCATCAAATGCAGAGGAGGATAAGTTCATGGAGAAGAAAAAGAAAAGGAAACTGACCACCGCTGCCGGCGCCCCAGTTCCGGATAATCAGAATACCATGACCGCCGGGCCCAGAGGGCCGGTGCTGCTGCAGGATGTATGGTATCTGGAAAAGCTCGGGCATTTCGACCGTGAGGTCATTCCTGAACGCAGGATGCATGCCAAAGGGTCAGGAGCATTCGGCACATTCACCGTTACACATGATGTCACCCGTTTTACCAAAGCCCGCATCTTTTCCGCTGTGGGCAAGAAGACCGATCTCTTCGTCCGTTTCTCCACCGTGGCGGGTGAACGCGGCGCCGCCGACGCCGAGCGTGATATTCGCGGCTTCGCCATGAAGTATTACACGGAAGAGGGCAACTGGGACCTGGTCGGCAACAACACACCGGTATTTTTCCTGCGCGATCCGCTGAAATTTCCAGACCTTAATCACGCTGTTAAACGGGACCCTCATACCAACATGAGGAGCGCCCGAAACCAGTGGGACTTCTTCACCTCGCTGCCCGAGGCGTTGCACCAGGTGACCGTGGTTATGAGCGACCGGGGTATCCCTTTTTCTTATCGCCATATGCATGGATTCGGCAGCCACACTTTCAGCCTGATCAACGCTAAAAATCAGCGGTTCTGGGTCAAGTTCCACCTCAAGACACAGCAGGGCATACGCAACCTCACAGACCAGGAGGCCCAGGCCATCATTGCCGGGGACCGCGAGAGCCACCAGCGAGACCTGATGGAAAGCATCGATAGAAAGGATTATCCGCGCTGGACCATGTATTTCCAGATCATGCCTGAAAAAGACGCCGCGAAGATGCCCTACAATCCGTTCGACCTGACCAAGGTCTGGTACCACGGCGATTATCCTTTAATCGAAGTGGGAGTCATGGAGCTTAACCGCAATCCCGAGAACTACTTTGCCGACGTCGAGCAGGCCGCTTTCAATCCGGCCAATATCGTGCCGGGTATCGGTTTCTCGCCCGACAAAATGCTGCAGGGCCGACTGTTCTCCTACGGCGATGCCCAGCGCTATCGTCTGGGAGTCAACCATCACCTCATACCGGTTAACGCTGCGCGATGTCCCGTTAACAGCTTCCACCGTGACGGGGCCATGCGGATTGACGGTAACTTCGGCGCCACGCCGGGTTATGAGCCCAACAGCTACAACCAGTGGCAGCAGCAGCCGGAATTCGCCGAGCCGCCGCTCAAGCTGGAAGGCGCGGCCGACCACTGGGATTTCCGCGAGGATGACAGCGACTACTATACACAGCCCGGCAAGCTGTTCCGCCTGATGAAACCGGCACAGAAAAAAGCGCTTTTTGAAAACACCGCCCGCGATATCAGCGCCGCCCCCGGAGAGATCAAGATCAGGCATATCCGCAATTGCATGAAGGCCGACAGGGCCTATGGAGAGGGGGTCGCTAAAGCAATCGGTATTAAACTCAGCGAAGTCCTGAAGTAAATATCCGCGGCAGGGTCGGAGCAAACGCATAAACCTCCCTTCTTCCCATGCGTTATTATATTGAGCGGTGGAACCGACGGATCGGTTTGATGTGAATGAATAAAATAGCGAGGTGTCAGATGAGATTACGACAGATATCGGGAATATTGCTGGTTTTTGTATTGGTCGCTCTTTCTTTAGCCGGGTGCAATTATCTGCCCGGCGAGATCAGCGGCATGAGCTTCCTGCCCGTGGCGCATACTTTCCAGGCGTCGCCCACGGTCGTTAAGGCCGGCGAGTACAGCACATTAAGCTGGTCGGTGACCGACGCATCCAAAGTATTTATCGACAACGGTGTGGGCAATGTGGCCGTCCAGGGGAGCATCGTCGTTACTCCTGCACAGACCACGCAATATACGCTCACCGCCTATAATTCCTCGGGCAGCACCACAGCCAGGACACAGGTGGTCGTCACCGGCGCCGTAGTACAGCAGGTGAAACAGCCTTCCATACGGTATTTTTCCTCCGATAAAACCTATGTGACTCCGGGTGGCGACGTAACATTGCACTGGAGCACAGTGGATGCCACGCTGGTAAGCCTGGAGCCCGGCGGGGTCGTGGGCGCCCAGGGCAGCATTATAGTGCACCCGTATGTGACCACTAATTACACATTGATTGCCACCAATACCTACGGCGTGGTTAGCGATACTTTGACCGTCTATACGGGCACGGCGGGGGTCATTTATCAGAGCGGGCAGGAGATTTCAGTTACATTGCCTGCCATAGCTGCAGAAACCGGCGCACTGGTGAAAAATAATGCGGTTTATACCTTTCAGGAAGGCGCCTGCGTGGGTGATACAACCCTAAATTTGCCCAGCCGCGCCTTTCTCAGTTTTGATATCTCGGGGGTACCCCGCAATGCCGTTGTGACCGATGCGGTGCTCGATCTCAGCAGCTACGGGAAGGTGGGTAACCCCACCTACGATCTGTCCATGTACGGCAATATGGGCGCGCTGCAGATTTACTTTTTCCAGTACGGCGGATTGTCCGACCTGGATACGATGGCCTATAACAGGCCGGGCAAGCCGGTCAGCGGAGGAGATATCACCGACTATCCTCAGTCACCCTGGCTGGTTGACGTGCTGAACTCCTCGAGCGGCGAACACGTTGTTCAAGACCTGGTCCAGTCCGGGCAGTCGCGTTGCCAGTTCAGGATGCAGCTCTTCACCACCACCAACTGGGACGGCGTTCGCGACATGCTGTGTTTTGACGATGCGAAATTGATCGTTAAATACAGGGTTCCCTGATAACAGCATTGAACCTGTTCAAGGGGCTTTGAGCAGATTAACAGGGGATTACAGCGTGAGGTCATAGATATCGGTGGCGTAACAATCTGTTCTTCCTTGCTGACTGAATTCCTGACAAAGAAATTGTTCGAATTGACGGCGACAGCGAAATACAGCCCCTGTGTTTGCTCCAGCCGGAAGGTGTTGATACCTGTGACTGCACCGGTATTGTTGACGAGCGGTCCGCCGCTGTTGCCCGGATTGATAGATGCGTCGGTCTGGATGAACGCATGCCGATCGCCAATGTGGAGAAGGCCTGCGCCACCGGCTCTACGGCATTGAACAGGACGGAAAAAACGAGTTGTTCAAAAGGGTAATAATAGGGGGTGTTAATGAATATTATGGAGAGGCAAAATAAATGAATAAATCTGGGAGACTCGAAGGGCTTCAAGTTGGTTACGACGTGCCTGCACTTCCAGGTATGCCTGCATCCGAAATCCAAACCCCCTGTGTGGTCCTCGACCTGGACGCGCTCGAACGCAACATAGTGAAGATGGGCAGGCTGGCAAAGGAGATGGGCGTGCGGCACAGGGTGCATGCCAAGATGCACAGGTCGATAGATGTGGCCCGGCTGCAGATAAAGCTCGGCAATGCCTGCGGCGTCTGCTGCCAGAAGGTGGCCGAGGCTGAGGTCTTCGCTCGCGGTGGAATTAAAGACATACTGGTAACGAATGAAATTCGTGACTTGGTTAAAATCGATCGCCTGGCCCGCATCCCGAAATTCGGAGCGCGTACCATCATTATCGTGGATGATGTGGCCAATGTGGCCGACCTGTCCGCGGCTGCGCAGAAACATGGTACCAGTCTCGAATGCCTGGTGGAAATCGATTGCGGCGGTAGCCTGGCAGGCGTGTCGACCGTTCCGGAGGTTATAGAATTAGCCAGGACTATTGAAAAGTCGCCCGGGCTCAAGTTTTCCGGTATCCAGGCATATAACGGAGTGGCGCAGCACCAGCGGAAGTACGACGACCGCAAAGCGCTGATCGAAGCATCGGTTATTAAAGTGAGGGATGCTGTGGATGCACTGAAGAAGGCAGGGCTGAAGTGCGAAATCGTCGGTGGCGCCGGTACCGGCACATATTATTTTGAAGGCAATTCCGGGGTTTTCAACGAGCTGCAGTGCGGCTCCTATGCCTTCATGGACCATGACTACGGGCAGGATCTGGACAGGGATGGCAAGCCTATCGTCCAGGAGGAGTGGGAGAATGCCTTGTTCATATTGACCATGATAACCAGCCATAAAAAGCCGGACGTGGCCATATGCGATGCAGGGTTGAAGGTGCAGTCGATGGACTCCGGTTTGCCGGTTGTCTTCGGCCGTGAGGATCTGACTTACCTGGCGGCTGCGGATGAACACGGCATCATTATAGATCCGAATGGAACCCTGAAAGTGGGCGATAAGTTGCGCCTGGTGCCCGGCCATTGCGACCCGACCTGCAATGCCCACGACTGGTACGTAGGCGTTCGCAATGATAAGGTTGAGGTGGTCTGGCCGGTCAGCGCGCGAGGCAAATCTTTATAGATCTGAAGCTGTGGAGCGGGAGACGGGATTCGAACCCGCGACACCCTGCTTGGAAGGCAGGAACTCTTCCGCTGAGTTACTCCCGCGAACAGTCAACCATTGTAGCCCGCTGCCATAGGGATGTCAAAGCAGTATGCTGCTATTAAATGGCTTGACATTGCATACTGAGCAGAATATTATAAAGTCAGGAAAATCGCGAACGGGAGGTCGTACCTATGGCAACCGAGCAATTTGTTTCACGGCCTTACGAAGACCAGGAACTGCTTTCGATCGACCGCCTCAAGAGGGCGGTTATGAACAGGATAATCGAGCGGGCGGAGGCTTTGATGGACGAGGAATTTCCACTCAAAGACGAACGCCTGGGCCAGCTCTTCCTCGAGGAATGGGAGAATGCCAAGATCGCGGTGAGGAATTCGCCGCAGGCCAAAGACGCTTACAAGAAGTGGCTTGAATCCAAGATGACAGGTTTGCTCGATTCTCAAATAAAGGAAGATCGCGACGAGCTCAATTCCATGGGAGTACAGGAAAAGAGCCTGTGAACGTGATTTAGTCGATATCAGCGAGAGGAGGAATTACGATTTCTCCTCTTTCATTTGTATACCGGAATAAAAATACGGATGCCGGGACATGGATAAAAAAACCGAGGACGCCGAACAGCAGCTTGATAAACTGGCCCAGATGGAGAAACGCCTGGAGATGATGTACAAGCGCATCGACCAGCTCGATACCATGGTATCCACCCTCATCGAAAGGGTCATGCGCCAGCCGGTCATCACCATTGAAGTTACCTGTCCCAAGTGCGGCAGCAACGTCCACGTTTCATTGACGGGCAATGCTAAACTGTCAACCAAAGTATAGCAGCAGTCCGGAGCGCCAGCTGTTTCATGCTTGACTATGTATATGGCCGTTGCTAAAATGCCATGTGCTGCGGGGGCGGTTAGCTCAGCTGGTTAGAGCGCTACGTTGACATCGTAGAGGTCACAAGTTCGAGTCTTGTACTGCCCACCACTTTCACTGATTACCATAAATTATAAAATGCCGGATCACAGTTGTGAGGGGCTCGATGCAGCTTATACCGGCCATCGCTGGACACGGGCCTTACCAAATACAGCACTAACGGCACGACTATGCTAATCCGCTTCGTTTGATTGAACGTTGTGCAAATTCTCCGGATTCTCAATATGGTCGATATATAAAATGCCGTTGAGATGGTCGATCTCGTGTTCAAAAGCTTCCGCCAGCAGGCCGGTGGCTTTTATTTTCACTATTTTACCCCGGCGATCCTTGCCTTTGACCTCGACTTCGGCTGACCGCTTGATCTCTCCGCAATAGCCGGGGACGCTCAGGCATCCTTCTGTTACTTGCTGCTCTCCGGCCCGTTTAATTATCTCAGGATTTATGAGCGCAAAAGGCTCCTGCTCCGGCATTTGCAGGACGATAACCCGTAGCGATATGCCAACTTGAGGAGCCGCCAGCCCCACTCCATTCGACCGCTGCATCGTTTTGATCATATCATCGATCAGGCGCTGAATCGAGCTATCGATAGTTGGCACCTTTTTAGCTTTTTGCCTTAAAACACTGTCGTTCGGGTAATGGCTGATCGGTAGAACTCGCATATCGATTCTCCTTAATCCAAATTCCTGAGCTTTCGGGCATAGAATTTCTTCCCCTGGTATTCCAATATCATCAGGCTGCCGTTATCAATTAATTTATGGACAACTTCCCATCCAAGGCCGAGCCGGTTGAGCAGTTCCGTTACCGCTTCCTCGCGCATAGGGTGAACGGCGGTGATACTTAACAGGTCGTCCGCGGCATTTCCTGTAGAGCTAAAAGTATTCCCCTCATATTCTGTAAGATACTCAACACTGTTCAGCCTTTCGCTGAAAATCAAATATGCTGCATTGAGGGTTTGTTCAGTGCAAGGCTCGATCAGTTTGGCCGGTGGCCTGGTAGGCACAGCCAGATATGCTTTAGCCGGCTGTACAGCCGCTAAAAATGCGGCTATTTTCTTTATCTCATTCAAGTCATCGTTGATACCTTTGACCAGCATGGTCTCCGTTATCAGTTCACCCTGAAACGATTGTGAGAAAGCGAGTATCCCCTCAAGGATGTGATCAAGTTTCAATTGGCCGTGGGGCCTGTTTATCTTACGCCAGATATCGGGCGACACTGTATCTAATTTTACGCTGACCAGGTCGGCTTTTTGGAGATCCTGCCGCACATCCTCATTCCAGATGAGTGAGGAGTTGGTAATGACTGCAATTTTTATATTGAACTCTCTCAGCAGGTCAACCTCTTTACCCAGATTGATATCCAGTGTCGGCTCACCATCGGGCACAAAGGCAATATAATCTATGGGCTCGCCTTTGGTTCTGATCTGTCCCAGCCTTTCCCTGACGCGCCGGGCAATTTCCAGTGGCCGGTAGAACGATTCCCTTGTGATTTGCATACGTCCGGCCTGGCCTAACTGGCAGTATACACACGAATAAGAGCATCTTTTAGGCGGAATATTGTTTATCCCCAGACTGCGGCCAAACCGTCTGGACGGTACGGGGCCATAGATAATCGTCACGCGGATGCCCCTCTTTTAAAATCGCGCCTCGCGATATGTCGACCCCCGTGCAGACCTGCAGGGAACAGCGGCATGATGCTGGGCGTATCACATTCAGGACAGTTTTCGGGTGGCGCAGATATCATGGTCTCAAAAGGAACTTCCCACTCATGCCCCTCCATACACCGGAAGCGGCGTACCGCCATCTCAAAGTTGCCCCCTTCAATACGTATCGCCTTGCCATTGAGCAACGCACAGGCTATCTTCTGCCGTGCCGAATCCAGCAGGCGGGAAAAGGTGCTTCTGGAAATGTTCATCCTGCGGGCGCACTCCTCTTGCTCCAACCTCTCGATGTCCTTAAGCCGGATTGCCTCGGCTTCCTCCACCAGAATCCTTACCTCCTCAAGTGCAGCATGTTGTATCCCGGTGGGTTTAAAGTATGTTACCGCTGGAATAGAGCTGACCTTTCGCCAAAGTTGTCTTCTTCCCACTGGTTCTCACCTCAAGTTATGTGCCAGTGCGCTTTATAGCTGTATAATGCACATATGCTCATAAAACATGATAGGAGTTGCGGGTTAGCCCTGTCAAGTTATACTGAGGGTAATGCAGGCTGACGGATAATCAGTTAAATTGCCGTTGCAAACAGATTCGCTTAAACCGCGGGATTTGCGATTGCAAATGGTATAATGAACCACTGCAAGGGAAAATATAGTATTGCGGGGCTGTCGCTTTGCAGTGATTTTTAGCGCCGATTTATAAATCCTGCTTTTCCTGCATAAAGCACGGCCCATCGCTCAGCTCCCCGCAAATAATTGATAATGTGAGGGTGTAATAATGTTGGACAATAAATACGAGGGTCTCAGAGTGGCCATACAGATGCGGGGCGGTTCTATGCCCGCAATAAAAAGCCCTGAATTTTTCGCGCTTATCGATTATCTTTTTACTCCGGAAGAGGCCGAGCTGGCGGTCGCCATGCCCATTATGCCGGCCTCCGCTGAAGAGATAGGCGTAAAAGCGGGAAAAGATGCAGGCATGGTGAGATCGCATCTCGAAACGATGGCCGACAGGGGCCTGGTCTATACCTTCGATAAAAATGGTCTCCGCTTTTACAGCCTGCTGCCGCTGCTGCCCGGCATTTTTGAGATGCAGTTCCTCAGCGGCGATGTTAGCGAGAGGGCGGTCAGGCTGGCGCACCTCTTCGAAGACTACTTCCAGGCGCTGGACAAATATAGCTCAGATACCACACAATCGCCCGTCCCCTTCCCGGTGGCGCGTGTGATCAGCGTGGAAAAAGAGATTCCCGCCAAATACGAAATTCACCCTTACGACAAGGTCTCTGAATATATAGATAAGGCGGAGTATATCGCTGTGGGGACCTGTTACTGCAGGCACCACGGCGAGCTGCTGGGACGCCCCTGCACCAAGCCTAAGGACGTCTGTATGGGGTTCGGCCCCGATGCCAGGTATATGGCCGAGAGGAAGTTCGGCAGGCTGATCAGCAAGGACGAAGCGAGGGCCATCCTGCGCCGCACCGAGGAGGCCGGTCTGGTGCACTGTTCCAGCAACATGAGCAAATATGTTCAATTTGTCTGCAACTGCTGTACCTGCCACTGCGGCATATTGCAGAGCATGAAGAAATACAATATGAAGGGCGCCGCAGCGGTCTCGGGATTCATCACCTCGTTTGACGCCGAAAGCTGTATCGCCTGCGGCGATTGTGTGGAGAGATGTCCCATGGAAGCCCTGACGATGGACAATGATGTCCTGTCCTACGACAGCAACCGCTGCATTGGTTGCGGGCTCTGCTCATCTGTCTGTCCCACTGGCTCTCTCAAGCTGGTAGCGCGCGACAACGCCCCGGTCCCGCCGCGTGATTGGCGGCAACTCAACGCCAGCCTGCTCTCCTCTGTGGGCGAACTTTTGAAAGGCAATTAGGTAAATAACCGCAAACAAAAAGGCCCGTCGTGAGACGGGCCTTTCGAATTCTCGTAGCAGGTGAATTACAGGCAGCTATTCCCAGTCGCTCTTGGGGCGTTTCTTCTTCAGCACCCTGGGCAGTACCATGATGAGTATCAGCAGCACCACAATGCCGATGGCGATGAATACCAGCGTGTTGGTGGTCATGAAGCCGACCCTTACGGAAGTGGCGGAAGTCCAGTCGCTGGCGTTGCCCGCGCCGTCCACCGCCCTCACTCGCCAGTAGTATTCCCCGTTGGGCAGCGCCTCGGCCTCGGTAAGAGTGTACTTGGCGTCAGCCAGCTTGGTGTGCGAAATAAGGGTTTTGGCGAAATTGGAGCCCTCGCTTACCTCGATATCGTAGGTGACGCCGCTGGGATCCGTCTCCTCACTCCACTTGAAAGCGACCTTGGTGTCGCCCATGAAGCCGACCGTCGCGCCGTCCTTGGGCGATGAGATCTGCGGCGCATCGGGCGCAGCGCTCTCCATGATAAAGGTGGTGGAGGCTGTCGACCCCTTGGTGTCGGTAGCCGTGATGGTCAGCGAGCCGCTCTTGCCGCCGGGCGCCTTGAATATGGACTGGAAACTGCCCGATTCATTGACCGATCCACTGGCTACCGAGGCGCCGTCCCACGAAATTGAATAGTCTTTGCCCGCGTTGAAGCCTGAGCCTGTTACCCGCAGCTCGTCTTTGACGTTGCCGCTCTTGGGGACAATCGTCAGCACTGCCTCAGTGGTGAATACGGATGGCGTAATATCCGTCGCCGGTGTGATTCTGCCGTAGGCAGCGACGTTGTGCGGGCCGCTGCTGCAGGCAGGCACCTTGGTCTCCACTGACCAGCTGCCGTTATCATCCGCCAGCAGGTTCCGCTCGATGACCTTGCCGTCGAAAGTAACCTCGATGGCTGTCTCATTGTTGGCGAACCCGCTGCCGCTGACCTTGATGCTGTCTTCCACTGCGCCGCTGGTGGGATTCACGGTCACCGCCGGCGCTATCGTGAAGATCATGTCGGGTATGTCGCTGGAGGCCGTAGTATTGCCCTGGACTTTAACGATATGGCCGCCCCTGGTTGAAGGGGGAACGGCGAAGGAGGTGCTCCAGGAACCGTTGACCTCGGCGGTCAGGTTGGACCTGACCTCTTTATCGGAGAAAAGCACCTTGATCCCACCCTCGGCAGTGGCGAAACCGGTGGCCGTGATGGTGACCTGCGCGCCGACGCCGCCGGTAGTGGGATCCATCTCGACCACAGGGCTGATAGTGAAATTCTTATCGGCCACGTCCGACCCCTTGGTGGTATCGCCAGACGCGTCGATGGCGCGCGCTCCCCGCGCGGAGACGGGAGAGGTGAAGGAGGTGCTCCATGACCCGTTCTCATCCGCCGAGATACTGCTCTTGATGATCGTCCCGTCGTACGTGACTGCGATATCATCCTCTCCCGTGCCGAAGCCGAAACCGGCCACGGTTATTTCGGTGCCTGCCTCCCCGGAAGTGGGATCGATGGTAATATTGGGCACGACAATGTATTCACCGGAAAATGCCGAGGTGCCGGAAGGGCTTTCAACAATTACCGGATGCTCCCCGCCGTACGCTTCGGGCACCACGAAGAATATGCTGCCGCTGCTGCCCACCACCCCCTGTTTATATACTTCCGCGTCCCACTTGACCTTGTACGAGTTCCCCTCCGTGAGACCGGTGATCGTCACTTCAAGCCCGACGACGCCCATGGCGGGGCTCATGCTTGCCGCTGTAGCCGCACCGGCGGGGATAAGGCTGAGGACAATGGCTAAAAGGGCGGTGATCGCCAGCAACTTCATTCTCATATCCGTACCTCCTTATATAAATAATATCGAAAAAGCCCGGCAATTGATAGGTAGCGCATTTCACATGCAGGCGCATACGACGGCCTCACGGATTTCTGAAGCGCCGCGCCAGTGAGGCCGCGGAATTATGCTCCTGCACCTGCCGTTCCTTTTCTTTATCGCTCCAGCCCAGCAGCCTCTGCATCTCGGCGGCGACCGTGGCCACCGCGTCCGTGCCCAGGTCCTTGCGAAGCCCGACTGCGCTGCGCCGCAGCATGAAGTCGCTCACCGTCATACAGATCTCGTTTTGCACCGCGTACCTTACCTGCGCCAGGATGTCCGGGCCTCCCGGACTGATCGGTCGCAAGCCGGACCTGTCGTCACCGCCCATGGCCAGAACCTCGCCGCTCCTGCTACCGTAGATGCGGGAGAGGTGCGTGGTGGTCTCGTTGGACAGTCCGGACTTTTGAGACATGTCCGTTATGTCGGCGGACGTCATGGCGGGCGCCCCGGGCAGGGGCCTCTCATCGGTGATGCAGCGCGCTTTGTTGCCCAGCTTGCGGCAGGCCAGGTCGGCGCCGTCCTTGGCCACCTCGCGGTAGGCGGTGATCTTGCCGCCCAGTATGGTCACCAGCCCCTCAAGCCCGTCACGCTTGCTGTGGTCGATCAGCGCATGGCTGCGGGACGTGTCGGAGGCGGACTTGCCCGGCTTGAGCGCCAGAGACCTCAGGCCGGCATAGGCGTAATGGACATCATCGATGGTGACATCGGGATAGGCTAAATGCAGGCCTTCCAGTATATAGTCGACATCCTCCCGGGTAGCATAGACGGCATCCAGATTGTCTTTGTAGTCCGTGTCGGTGGTCCCAACCAGTGAAAAGCCCTCCCAGGGGATGACGAAGAAGAGACGACCGTCACGTGGGGAGAAGAGCACCAATGCATGCCTGGACACCTCAGGTATGATGATGTGCGCCCCCTTGGTGCGGCGCAGGTAGGGCGGTTTGTTTTTAAACAGCATTTCTTTGATGATATCCACCCACTGTCCGGCGGCATTGACCACCATCTTGCCTTTAGCCTGTAGAATCTCGCCGCTGATCTCGTCCTTCACCTCCACTCCGGTTATTCGGTTGCCCTCGCGCAGCACATTTGTGACCCTGGCATGGTTGACCACGGAGGCCCCACCTTCAGCTGCCGACAGCGCTGTCTCCCAGTTGAGCCGCTCCGTCAGCGGTATAGCGCAATCCGAGTATACATACGAGCCCTGCAGCCCCTCGACCCGCAACCCGGGTTCCTCGGCCAGCGTAGTAGCTCTGCTTAAATACTTATGGTTGGGGAGTGTTTTATCGAAGGAGATCACGTCGTAGAGAATCGTGCCGAAAAACATGGCAAAGTTGAGGCTGAAGTTGGGTATGGGGATGAAGAAGGAGAGCGGATACACCAGGTGGGGGGCGATGCGCATCATCACTTCCCTCTCGCTGAGGTCCTGTCGCACCAGCCCGAACTCGAGCTGGCGCAGGTAGCGAAGGCCGCCGTGAATCAGGCGGGTGGAGCGCGAGGTGGTGCCCGAGCCGAAGTCGTCCTTCTCCAGCAGCAGCGTATCAAGGCCGCGCAGCGTGGTATCCCGGGCCACGCCCGCGCCGACTATGCCGCCGCCTATCACGATGACATCGAAAGTTTTCCCCGAAATTGCTTCGAAATCTCTTTTCATATCGCGCACCTTCAATCTAATTTATTGCCCAGCCCCTGGACCTTTCCACCGCCCTCTTCCAGCCGGCGTACAGGTTCTCGCGCCGGTCGGCCGACATTTTCGGCTCGAAGGTAGCCGAGGAACGCCATTTGTCGGCTATCTCCTCCTTGCTTTTCCACAGGCCGGCGGCCAGTCCGGCCAGGTAAGCAACTCCCAGTGCAGTCGTCTCGGCTATGGCCGCCACCTGTATGGGAATGTTCATGATATCTGCCTGGAACTGCATGAGGAAGGAGTTGGCGGTCCCGCCGCCGTCCACGCGCAGCACCGGTATGCCTATGCCGGTCTCGGAGCGCATGGTGTCTATCACATCCCTGACCTGGAAGGCGATGGCCTCCAGGGTGGCCCGAGCCAGATGTCCCCTGGTGGTGCCGCGCGTGATTCCCATCATGCTACCGCGCGCGTACATATCCCAGTAGGGAGCGCCCAGCCCCACGAAGGCGGGCACGAAATAGACGCCGCCGTTGTCATCCACCGAGCGCGCCAGCGTCTCGCTCTCGTCCGCGTTTGCTATGATCTTGAGCCCATCACGCAGCCACTGCACGGCCGCCCCGGTGATGAAGATACTTCCCTCCAGCGCGTAGTTGACCTTGTTATCCAGGCCCCAGGCCAGGCTGGTCAGCAGTCCCCTCTTCGAAATGATGGGCTTCTCGCCGCTGTTCATAAGGATGAACGAGCCTGTGCCGTAGGTGTTTTTGGACATGCCGGGATTGTAGCAGGCCTGGCCGAAGAGGGCGGCCTGCTGATCGCCTGCAATGGCGCAGAGAGGCACGCGGACGTCCTCGAAAATGCCCTCCGCCGTCTCACCGTAGCTGAAGCTGGATGGGATTACTTTGGGCAATATGGCCGAGGGGATGTTGAGCGTCGAGAGTATCTCTTTGTCCCACTGCAGCGTGTTGATATTGAACAGCATGGTGCGGGAGGCATTGCCGTAGTCGGTCACGTGGGCCCTGCCGCCGCTAAGTTTCCAGGCCAGCCAGCAGTCGACCGTTCCAAAGAGCAGCTCGCCCGCCTCGGCGCGTTTCTGCCCGTCTTTAATGTGGTCGAGTATCCAGCGCACCTTGGTGGCCGAGAAATAGGCGTCGGGTATCAGCCCCGTACGGTCGCAGATGGTTTGGCCGAATCCCCGGTTTTTCAGATCTTCTACCAGTCCGGCCGTGCGACGGCACTGCCAGACTATGGCGTTGCTGACCGGCTGGCCGGTTTTCTTGTTCCAGATGATGGTGGTCTCGCGCTGGTTGGTAATGCCGATGCCGGCAATGGAGGAAGGCTTTACGCCGGCCTTATCCAGCGCCTGGCGCGCCACCTGGAGCGAGGTCTGATAGATCTCATCGGGATCGTGTTCAACCCAGCCCGGATTGGGGAAGATCTGCCTGGTCTCGGTATCGGCGCCGGCGGACGGCCTGCCGTCACGGTCGAAGAGGATGGCCGCGCTGCCGGTGGTGCCCTGGTCAATGGAGAGTATGTATTCTCTGGCAGCCATAGTACACTCCCTGCGGAAATTTGAGTCCGCCTATTCTATCATTAAAGAGACTGCGTTACTACGGTCCCGCTCTCAGCCGCCCACGAAGCGAGCGATGACGTCGATATTATCGCCGTCCTTCAGGCTATGGTCCGTGAGCTGCCTGATGTGGACGCGGTTGACCAGTATATTGCTGTCGCCGGAAATAGATCTCCTCTCTTTAATGCCGCCTTTGCGCAGACGCTCATGATATTTGTGGCCGTAAATAGCCTCCATCTGCTCGATGAAGTCCTCGATGGTGGCGGCCTTCAATGTACACCTATCCGTGCCCAGGTAGAGACGCCAGGGTCCGACGAATCTGACATTGACCGTTGCCATTATTTATCTTCCTGCCCCAGGGGTATGCTCTCCAGGCTGCCGTCGGCGAAATCTACGAAGAGCAGGCGGTTGCGCACAAGCTCTCCTGTTCCGGTGATCAGCTTTACCACCTCCAGCACCTCCCAGGCGGCGATGGCGGCCGGTGTGGCGGAAGGATTGCCCGTGACAGCTTCAACGCCGCGTAGGTCGCATCCCGGGCCGTAGATAGCTGCAAGTCCCTTATCGCCGGGCAATACCGTCATCACCTGTCCGCAGTAGCCGGCGATGGCGCCATGTACGAAAGGCAGACCTAACTTGCGACAGGACGATTCCACCACCATGCGAGAGGTCAGACTATCTAAAGCATCCACCACAACGTCGCATCCTGTGAGCAGGCCGTCCACGCTGGAGCTATCAATGTAAGTGCTGTACTTCGTTACTTTTATCGCCGAGTTGATCCGTCTGACGCGCTGCGCGGCCACCTTCACCTTCGATTGGCGAAGGACATCTTCATCGGACATGATCTGGCGGTTGAGGTTGTTCTCCACAAACCTGCCGTTATCGATGATTACCAGGTGTCCGATGCCCTGGCGGGCCAGCAGCTCGATAACGCTGCCGCCCAGCCCCCCGGCTCCGCAGACGGCCACGGTGGAGCGAAGCAGCCTCAGCTGTCCCTCTATTCCGGAAGTGCCTATGTTGCGCAGGTAGCGCATGGGCACCACGTCGTTCTCCAGGCAGGCGATCTCGACTTCGAGCGGAGTAATACTGCTGCGCACGGCGAGCGCGCGGCTGTCATCCAGGCTGATCACCCTCAGCTTAGCTCCGTCGCCCACGGCAACGGCCCTGCTGCAGCGGCCAATCAGCTTCGCCAGACTGCTTTCAGCCTTCATGTGAACCGATTATACCGTAAAACAGTTTTTTATTTAATGCGTATTTTCTGACATAGCCCTCAATTTGATTTAACGTTCCACCGAATGTATTATAGTCTCATTAAAGCGCGCAAGGAGATTGTAATGCTACCTGAACTGGGCAAACTGGACCGGGCTACTTTTGACCGGCTGATATTGTCGCGGCTGGGCAAGAAAGACAAATCTGTGTTTATAGGACCCCGGCACGGCGTGGACGCCGCGGTCATCGACCTGCCCGGCGGTGATGTCATGGTTATCGCCGAGGATCCCACCTTCGGTATGCCCGTGATTATGCCCTATTTCGGCTGGGCCATAGTCCATATCTGCGCCAGCGATGTGGCTGTTCTGGGCGTTAAACCCAGGTACATGACCATCTGCCTGATGTTTCCGCCGGGTACGTCTGAAAAAGTTATAGATAAGGTGTGGACGCAGGTGGATGAAGAATGCAGGAAACTGGATATCGCCATCATCGGCGGACATACGGGCATCTACCCGGGCATGGCCTTCCCGCTCAACGGCGGCTGTACGGTGATGGGCCTCGGCAAGAGGAGTCAGATAACGGCGGCCTGCAATGCAAAGGTGGGCGACCGCGTGATCATGACTAAAGGCCCTGCCGTGGAAGCTACCGGACTGCTGGCCTGGCAGGCGGAAAAGTCCCTGATCAAAAAGCTGGGACGAGGTATGTTAGCCAGGGCCAAAGAATATCTGCTCCAGATGACGGTGGTGGAGGACGCGTTAACGGCGGCGCCGCTGGCGCATGCCATGCATGACGCTACCGAAGGCGGCCTGCTCAACGGCGTCTTCGAAGTTGCTGCGGCCTCCGGGCTGGGCGTTACTCTGTACGAAGATAAGATCGTGATTCCCGATGCTATAGACGCTGTCTGCAAAGCTTTCAAGATCGATCCTCTCGTCTCAATCGGTGAGGGCACGCTGGTCATCACCGCCACGCCCGCCAACAGCGGCAAGATCATTTCAAAGTTGAAGAAGAAGAATATACCCGCCTGGGATATCGGCGAGATCAATCCACGTGAGAGGGTGTTTGTCAGGAAGTCAGGCAGAAAGCAAAAGCTGACACCGGTGCTGGCTGATCCCTTCTGGCCGGCCTATTTCAGCGCGGTCGAGGGCTGATTGATGAGGAAAAAAGACGCTGCCGATAAGGTTATGGGCAACCTCTGCCTGGCGGTGCAAAGGCTGCAGCGCTGCAGGGAGTTTTCTCTGCTGATGCCAGAGGTACGGGTAAATGTTGTCTATGCCCTGCCCGGCGCCTCCACCCCGTCGGAGGTAGCTGCCGTCGATGGCAGGATAACGGTGGTCAACGGGTATCCGCTGGCCAGCGGGCTTCCCAAATGGGGGGGCTCGGACCACATGGCGCGGCTGATAATCGAGGCAAGGAAATATAATCCGGATATCAACGCGGGCGTCAATTTTAAATGCGACGAGAGCATCATAAAAGTCGTGAAGAAGTACGCGCGCGATAAGAAGCTGTTGTTCGGCTGGATCGATCGCACACGTGAGCCGGATGGAGTATCCAAAGCCGACGGCAGGTCCATGCCCTGGAAGATGAAACAGCTGGTCAGGAGCGGTGGCAGGATGCCGGACATCTTCTACGAGGGTGACGGCTGGGGCAAGGAGCCCCTTTTCGTGGCCCTGGGGAGCGACGCGAACGACGTGGTCAGGATGGCAATTGAGATAGCCAGACGCTATGCGCGGAGCATTCATGGTTAAACGTAGCGGCGTTCCTTCAGGTGAGCCCGATAGCACAAAACAATGTAGGGGCGTTGCCTTAGCTGCGCCCGACGGGCGGGTT
Organism: Dehalococcoidia bacterium; assembly: GCA_016930155.1. GTDB lineage: Bacteria > Chloroflexota > Dehalococcoidia > GIF9 > UBA5629 > CAIMUM01. Next base: position 40,630 of record JAFGHL010000116.1, read on the forward strand.
TAAAAACCCGCCTCTACAAATGCGAGGGACTTGGATGTCACACGATAATACGAATAAAGAGCTGATCGCAAATATCCTCAGGCTTAAGGAGAAGAGGAAGGCCGTTATTCTGGCGCATAATTATCAGCGAGCCGAGGTGCAGGACATCGGCGACTTCGTCGGCGATTCGCTGGATCTGAGCAGAAAGGCGGCCGAGGTGAAGGCGCCGGTTATCGTCTTTTGTGGAGTGCACTTCATGGCGGAGACTGCTTCGATACTGTCGCCCGACAGCCTGGTGCTTCTGCCCGATGCCGGATCGGGCTGTCCCATGGCTGACATGATCACGGTAGAACAGCTGATCGCCAGGAAAAAGGAGATTCCCGGTGCGCGTGTGGTTTGCTACGTCAACTCGCCCGCGGCGGTCAAGGCCGAGTCGGATATCTGCTGTACATCGGCTAATGCGGTCAATGTGGTCAGGAGCATGGGCGACGACCGGATACTTTTCATACCTGACCAGTACCTGGGCCGCTATGTGTGTACTGTAATCAAGAGGGACATGTATCTGTGGCCGGGCTATTGCCCCACCCATGTCGGCATAAAGGCGCAGGACATTATCGACCAGAAGAAAAAACATCCGGGCGCCGTGGCCCTGGCGCATCCGGAATGCAGGCCGGAGGTAACGGCCGTGGCGGATGAGGTGCTCAGTACTGGCGGGATGCTGAGATATGCGCATACAGCGCAGGCCGATATTATGATCATTGCTACCGAGATCGGCATACTGCACCGGTTGAAGAAGGAGAATCCGGGCAAGACGTTTGTCCCGGCTACGGGGAAGGCGATCTGCCCCAACATGAAAAAGATCACGCTGGAGAAGGTACTGCGGGCGCTGGAGGAGATGAAACCTGAGGTGAGCGTGCCGGCCGATGTAAGGGAACGGGCCATGTCGGCGGTCAACAAAATGCTGGCGCTGTGATTTCCGCATAGTCCGGATAACCATTATTATTAGGTATAGTGATGAAGATGAGAGAGGTTTACATGGACAATGTGGCCGCCGCCCCTCTGTTGCCGGAGGTCAGGGAGGCCATGTTGCCTTACCTGGGCGAGATTTTCGGCAATCCGCAATCGCTGCATAATTGGGGAGACGGGGCAAGGGAAGCGCTGGAAGGCGCGCGCGAGCAGGTTGCGGCGCTGATAGGCGGCGCCTCCGAAGAGATTATCTTTACCTCAAGCGGTACCGAGGCCAACAATATGGCCGTCAAGGGCATCGCCCGCTCCAGGGCCGAGAAAGGGAAGCATATCATAGTCTCCTCCATCGAGCATTTCTCCGTTTTGAACTCCGCGCGCACCATGCAAAGGGAAGGATTCGAGGTTAGCCTGGCGCCGGTGGATTCAACCGGCACGGTTGTCCCGGATGATCTGCTGAAGCTGGTCAGGCCCGATACCGTGCTGGTATCTGTCACGCAGGCCAGCAGCGAGGTCGGCACCATACAGCCCCTGGCCGAGATAGCGGCCGGCCTGCCCAAAGATGGACCGGTGCTGCATACCGATGCTGTGGCCGGCGTCGGGAACATACCCGTTGATGTTAAGAAGCTGGGCGTACAAGCGCTCAGTTTAGCAGGCAATCAGTTCAACGGACCGCGCGGCAGCGGCGCTCTCTGGGTCAAGAGGGGAGTCAGGCTGCTGCCCCTGATGGATGGTGGTATACAGGAGGGAGGGCGGAGACCGGGTACGGAGGATTTGCCGGCCATCGCCGGTTTGGGAAAAGCAGCGGAGATCGCCAGACGCGACCTGGATGTCAGGATGGAGCGGATGTCGGGATTGCGCGATATGTTGATCGAAGGGGTGTTGGGCAAGGTAGAGCATTCGGTATTGACGGGGCATCCTGTCAACAGGCTGCCGGGATATGCCAGCTTCTGCCTGCGTTTTATAGAGGGCGAGGCCATACTCATGCTGCTTAACAGCCACGGCATAGCGGCCGCCAGCGGCTCGGCCTGCACTTCGCGCGCGCTCAAGGCATCGCATGTGCTGCTGGCCATGGGTATCAACCACGAGCTGGCCCAGGGCTCTGTATTATTCACCCTGGGGCCTGTCAACGATGCCGAGGACGTTAAATATGTGCTGGAGAAGCTGCCTGAGGTGGTAGACCGCCTGAGACGGATGTCTCCCCTGTATTCTAAATATCTCAAAGAACAGAAGGGGTGATGGCTATGCCTGTTTACAGCGAGAAGGTCATGCAGCATTTCATGAATCCTCATAACGTAGGTGAGATAGCCGATGCGGATGGCGTGGGCGAGATCGGAAACCCGGTGTGCGGCGACATGATGACGTTTTATATCAAGGTTAAAGACAACCGCATCGAGGACGTGAAATACAAGACCTTTGGCTGCGGCGCGGCCATCGCCGTCTCCAGTATGGTCAGCGACCTGGTCAAGGGAAAGACCCTCGAAGAGGCGCTGACCGTGACCCCCTCCATGGTGGCCAAAGAGCTGGAAGGGCTGCCCAAGAACAAACTGCACTGCTCCAACCTGGGCGCACAGGCTTTACATAGGGCTATCAGGGACTATGCGATAAAGAACAAGATCGATATACCCGGTTTGACGGACAAGGAAGAACCGGAGGAGGATGAACATGCCTGCGAAACGTAAGAAAGAAGCGAAACCCCTGGTTTATCGATACAATTGCCCGTGCTGTAACGAAGAGATGGTGATAGCTGAAAATCCGTACTGCAAGGTCTGCAAGATCAGTTTCGGGCGCTGCGCTAACTGCGGTGCCCTCATCATGGAGGAGACACTGGCTGTCTGTCACCGGTGCGGCCAGCCGTTGAAATGATAAGTACAGGTATGGCATGTTAGAGGAGGAGAAGATCAAACTGAATTTGAATCCCGATATAACCATCGACTGTGTCGGGCTTTACTGTCCCATGCCGATCGTCAATACTACAAAGCAAATAAAAACCATGCAGCCGGGCCAGGTGCTGGAGGTGGTGGCCGACGACGAGGGTATCAAACAGGATATGCCTAACTGGGCTAAAATGACCGGCAACGAGTTTCTGGGAATAGAGGAGGTGGGGGGTAAGTACCACGTATTTGTGCGCAAGGCCTGACACGCCCCCATACATTGCATTGACAAATGTGCGTTGTTATAATTTCTTACGGTCACGGTATTGTAAATACACGTCCGTGCCGTTAAAGAGAGGTTGAAAATGGCTGCGAAGCCGAGAAAAAGCGCTGTTCAGAATTTAATTAAAAACCTGTTGGAAACCGAGATTCCCGATATACAGACCGCTTCCAAGGAGCTGGCCGACTGGATCAAGCAACTCGAGCAGCACAGCTTCAAGCTGCAGCACTACGCTACCGAGATCGAGAGCTGGGCCGCTGAAGAGGACGAGGTCGACACCATCGAACTGACCGATTTGATCAAGGACCTTGAGTCCACTTTGAACGATATGCGCCAGACGGGGGCGCTTCCACCTCCCTCTCCTGCTCAAGACTTAATTGAAGAGCCGGCGGCAACGGGAGACAAGCTGCAACGTGGATACGGCCGTAGTGGCAGGGTGATCAGGACCAGGGAGCTGCCCAGGTCTGAGCTGAGGGCCGATGATGGCAGGGCGCCTGTGAAAAGGATCGAGCAGGCTGCCGGGGAGAAGGAGGCCGAAGGTCCGGTCAGGACTCCACAGGGGATTCTGGTTGCCAAAGACAGGGGCAAACCCGCTGCCAAGGCTGAACTGCCTACAGGCGGTAAAGAAGTGGTAGTGCGCAGGGAAGGGAAAGAACCTCGCGAAGACACCGGACCCGGGGGCTATCTGACTCCCGAGGGCTTTGTCGTCAAGCGCACGCGCCATTAAAAACTGCACTTATAGCCAGTCTAAGGTAACCGGGGAGGGGCTATAATTGTGGCAAGCGGATCTCATAGAATCGCGCAAGGCCTTCGTTGAAGTCATACGGAATTGATAACGCATCTCGTGATACAGTATTATTGAAGTTGGCTCGGTCTAATTAAACCGCTAAAAATCGGTATTGGAGGTGGCTATGTTTAGAATGGCACTGGCGCTATTGCTCGTATTGTTCACCGTTATCGGGTGCTCTATCCCCACCAGCCCATTGACGGTGGTGCTGGCCGCACCGGTCAACGGAACTACGACGCAGACGTTATCGCCCACCATGACCTGGGTAGGCATCGGCAACAACACATATCATTTACAGATAGCGTCCGACAGCTCATTCCAGAATGTGCTCGTGGATGAGAGGAGTTTAACGCAGTTGATCTACGTGGTGCCTGGCGGCAGGCTGAGCACTGCGCAGACCTACTTCTGGCGAGTGCGCGCATCATATGGAGGGGAAACGGGGCCGTGGGCTACCGCGTGGTATTTCATGACGCCGGGCAGCACTCCCATCCCGCCGCCGAGCGCAACGGGAACTATCAACGTCGCAACCACACTGGACGGCACCTCATGGTACGGGTCCATCAGCTACACTCTGACGGGTCCAGTGACCGTGTCGGGAAACGCCACCCCGCAGACTTTTAACGACATGCCTGCAGGCAGTTACCTGCTGACGTTCAACCACGGCGGCCCGCCGGGCGCCAACTTTATCTCCATTTCTCCAACTGCGTCCGAGAGTTTGCTGGCAGGCAGGCCCATTAATTATACGATGTCCTTCAGCAGTCCTGTTTCCGGCAGCAGCGTGCAGACCAGCGCCACGCTCAACGGTATGCCCTGGGCTGGCTCCGTTCAGTACACACTGACGCATTACACCGTCAGCGGGCCGGTGGAAGATAATGAATACTCTGTCCCGCGCACGGTAGGTTACGTGCCAAGCGGCAATATCCAGTTGATCTATAAATCCGGTGGGCCTTCCGGCGCAACATTGGCCGGCATTACACCATCGGCGCAACAAACAGTGTCTCCCGGAGGCACTGTATATTTCAACATGAACTTCGTTCACCAGCAGCCATCTTACGGCACAATCTCGGTCAGCGCCACCCTTGACGGCGCGCCCTGGCAGGTCGCTATCGGATCTGGGAGCATAAGCTACAGCCTGATCGGCCCCAGCTCGCATAGCAGCAACAACGTGCCGGCCACATTCAGTTCGCAGCCGACCGGGAGTTATACATTGACTTACAACTCGGGTGGTCCGACGGGAGCGGTTCTGGCCAGCATCAGCCCGTCTGCCTCGCAAACGCTATCAGCCGGCGGAAACATCCACTATACGCTCAACTTCTACAGTCAATCCAGGGGCACGGTGCATGTGTCGGCGACCCTGAATGGAGAGCCGTGGTCCGGCTCGGTAGGCTATGTGATACATGGTCCATACACGGAATCAGGCAGTTATGCGCCACAGAGTTTCTCCAACGCAGCGACGGGCACATACTCGATAAGCTACAGCTCCGGCGGCCCGCCCAGCAGCGTACTGGAATCCATAACTCCCTCCAGTCAGATATTACCTGCAGGAGGAAGTGTAAACTTCAATCTTCATTTCAGGTATCACGGAGGAGTCATGCCGGGTCCGCTGGTGCAGTAATCCGAGAGTGCGGCTTTTACAGTTGAAGGCCGCTCTCAAATCTGATAGATAAAGAAAGTCATGGCCCCGTGGGGCCATGACTTTCTTTGTTGTGACGGGCTTTTACTTTTTTCAGATAACCGCATTATAATGAGACGTACGTACGTTAGTAAACGTTGATTGGCATAAGATAGAGCCTGCAATTTAAGAAAAGAAGGGCTAAGGGGGTTGTAGATGAAAGGCTATGTCGCTCATCGTCGTTTTGTTTATTTCGCGATCTTACTATTATTGATTGTAGCTGCAGTTGCAGGTGCATTTAGCGGATGTGTTAGGGGATCGCAGTCCTCCACGTTCAAAACTTATCAGGACAGTATTCACGGGTATTCTTTTTTCTATCCGGCCGGTTGGAAGCAGGTGGACCCCGCCTTGTTGCAGGCAGGGGAATATATTGCGTTCTGGGACCCCGATAAGGGAAACGGCATGCCGCCCTATGTGAGCATCTCTGAAATTCCCCTGGTTGAACGGATGACCCTGGCTGATTACTTTAAGTCTGAGATGACGATGGTGAACAGGGATGAGAGCTATACCTTTATTTCAAGTGAAGATATAGTTATTAACGGTATTCCTGCAAAAAAGCATGTGGCTCTATTTGATCATGAGACCACGCCTGCCAAAGTCATGCAGGGAATTATGGTGTATGGTAATTCGGGATGGATAGTAAACTGTATGTGTTCCCCCTCAAAATATAACACGTACAAACCCACGTTTGACAGCATTCTGAACAGCTTTAGAATTATGGGATCGTCTGCCGCTGCGGCGCCTGCAACCCCTGCAGCCACGGGATCTTCACCGTCTGCTGCTTGGGTAACTCACAGGGATACGGTTAATGGATATTCGATCTCGGTGCCGGGCGATTGGGATGCCCTGCCTGAAAGCGACTGGTCTGACAATACCATTTACGGGTTGCAGTCACTGGATTATGCTAAACACAAAGCCGTTATTTTTGTGGTCAACAAATATACCCAGACGAGCAGCTTGCCGCTTCAGTCCGAGTATAAATCGGTGCAGTCACAGTTTGCCCAATTGAGCGGTTATCAATTCATTTCGGATGAACAGATCACTGTAGCAGGTATTCCGTCCATTAAATACATATGCCAGGTCACCGATGATGGAGTGTCTGAAATAATTGTGATGGTCATCTTTATCCAGGATGACAAGGTTTGGTGGATTCCTATGATCTGTGCCCCCTCTTCTGAATTTAGTTCAAATGAACTTATCTATAATAAAATTATTGACAGCTTTCAACTGATTTCACCGCTGCCGGCAACTGCAGGTACGGGGATACTGGATCAGACGACGCCATCTACATCACCAACCTCGCAGGCTGCCTATTCTTTTTCCACCTATGCGGATAGTGAGAACGGTTTCTCCGTCCGTTATCCTTCGGATTGGCTGCAGGCCTCTCCGGGGCAGCTCAGCGGGCATGAGGTCGTGCGCTTTGAAGGCTCCCAGGGCAGCTTCAATGTGAGTATTCGTGGTAAGGCTGATGATGTAACGCTGGAGCAATGTTGCCGGGAAGTGGAAACTGAAATGTCCGCCTGGGACGGATACCGGCTAATCTCCAAAACACCGGTTACGATCAGCGGCCTCGATGCAAAAAGATATGTCTTTGATATGCTCAGCTCAGGGACTCAAATACGCATGATGATGGTGATGCTCACACGTGGCGACTCCATATGGCTCGTGGTTTCCGGAGCACCGCCATCCCTGTTTAGTTCATATGAAGACACGTTTAATACCATAGCAGAAAGCCTGAGTATTTTCGGTGCGGTGCCATCATCCGCCGGAATTACCACACAGCCTTCCTCGCAAACCTCGCAGCAGCAGCCCATTCAGCCGGCGACTCAGACATCAGGAACGGAGTCATCCACATATCAGGCTGACTGGGTGAAAATGGACATTCCAGTTAAGACGGTTAAAATCAATGCAATTTGGGGCAATGCATACAATAACGTATTTGCGGTCGGTTCGTATTCGCCGGATGAAGGAAGGACCTGGAAGAGCCTGGTTATGCGTTACAACGGCATTAACTGGTATCAGATGGCCTGTCCGGGAGATAAGCAGCTTCATGCTGTTTGGGGCAGCGGGTCTTCCTGCGTCTATGCCGTGGGTGATGATTTGCATATAGTACGTTATAACGGTCAGGCCTGGGAAAAAATGCCGCGCCCGGATGTATGGCAGGATCATGAATTGTACGGCGTATGGGGTACGTCGCCGAAGGATGTTTATGCCTGTGGCAGCCAGTGGATTATCCTGCACTACGATGGCGATAAATGGTCCATCCACAAGGACTATTCCGGAGGAGGTGATTTCAATCGTTGCTTGGCAGTCTGGGGTACCGGGCCCGATAACATATATGCCGGCGGCACTGGAATGCTGCATTTTGACGGCAAGTCGTGGGAACATGTAGCACTTCCGTTTAGAGTTGACACAGTCAACAATATTTGGGGAACAAGCGACAGTGATGTCTACGTCACTTTCATACATAAAGACGAAGATTGCACCAGCGCCCACTATGACGGTAAGCAGTGGGCACGTTCGATATTCGATGGCAAAAGCGGTTTTAATTACATTGAGGGGACGTCGGGCAACAATATACTTGTCGCCGGTGCTGCGGAGTGCGTTTGTGGTAATTACAGTGAGAGCTGCAATACTGTTTTCGGCAACAGGGTATTGCGATACGATGGATACCAGCGAAAATGCCTGAAATCACCAACCAGGCAGTTGGGTGGCAATGAACTGGTAAACATCGTTAAGGTATGGGGCAGTGGCTGGAACGACTGGTTTGGCGTTTCTAGCGAAAACGAGATATATCACTATGACGGAAGATAAAGAGAGGATGCAGAGGATTCTTTAATTAAAGAGTATCCTGTGTCAGTTTAGTGTTCTTTGTAGGGTAAGTTAATCGGTGGCGTTCTGGCGCCTGTCAGTGTGGCATATACAGGTAGTATTTACGCTGATATTATCAGGTTGTGTGAAACAAGAGGTCACTTCGTCCTCATTCCAAGTTCTTGCGTCCTGCTGATCATTAATGCCGGTTTTGTTCCCGAAGTAGACGTGAGTTCAACTATTGACTATAATTTGCTTCGTGCCCCTGTAGCTCAGTGGATAGAGCAGCGGTTTCCTAAACCGCGTGTCGTGCGTTCGACTCGCACCAGGGGTACCATTTTCCCCATGTTTTCCTGCAGATAAACCTGGATGGCTTGCATTTGCCAATACTCGTCCGGCTATTGTAAGATTTACTGCACTTTAAAAAGTTCATATTTTTTGTATAATAGGGGTGTAGCTCAGTCTGGTAGAGCAGCGGTCTCCAAAACCGCGTGTCGTGGGTTCGAATCCTGCCACCCCTGCCAGCCGAGGTGGTGGAATCTGGTAGACACGCCATCTTGAGGGGGTGGTGGGCGTAAGCCCGTAGGAGTTCAAATCTCCTCCTCGGCACCA
>JAFGHL010000117.1 GCA_016930155.1 Dehalococcoidia bacterium
AACTATTAAAATCTATATCAAGGATAGCGGTATAATGTTTTGCAAGGTCTCTCTAACTCAAAACCGACAAATCAGAGACAGTAACAAACCGCTGCCTCTATTTAACGCCGGGCGTCCTCATCTGTTATACTTCAATTTCCCAAATTCACTATGAATAATCCAAGTTTCCTCATACGTTATGCCGTGCCCTGCCTTGTAGGTTTCCTAGGGTCGACCATACTGTGGGCGATATTAACCTACATCACCATCTACTGGGTGGACCTGGGCTTCAGCCACCTGCAGGTGGGCATCTTGATCGCCGTTTTTCCGCTGGTATCGCTGGCGCTGATGATACCTTTCGGTGTTTTCGTAGACCGTATTTCGCCCAAGAAGCTGATTATCGCCAGCGAGTTTATCTTCGCGCTGAGCATCGCCGGACTGATGATGACTCAGGAATTCTGGCCGACCATGCTGCTGCTGGCGGTGGGCGGAGCGGGTAACGCGCTTTTTAACAATGCCCTGCCGGCGCTCTACTACAAGACCCTGGGCGCCAGTGTGCGCGGACTCAAATTGGGCTATTACACCGCAGGCATACTGGTGGGATACGGCCTGGGCTCGCTGGCGGGCGGATATATTTACACGGCCTTTGACATGAACGCAATCTTCGTCTTTACGCTGGCCGGCACGGTCCCCATGCTGCTGCTGAGCCTGCTGCTGGCTGACGTCCCCGGCACACGTATCAAGCTCAGTGATTATCGGGCCGACCTGTCCAACAAATCGGTGCTCGTCTTCGTCATACTGGTTTTCGCCTTCTCATTGCACGCCGGCGCCGAGCAGTCCAGCTTCAGCCTCTTTCTCAATAAGGATATCGGGATGGACAAGGAATCGGTGGGCTGGCTGTACTTCATCCATGCCAATTTCATGGCCGTTCTGTCCATCGTAAGCGGATACTATGCAGACCGCGTTAACGCACGCGGAAAGGGGCTGGCCACCCTCTATTACGCAGGAATAGCAGTGTCGGGACTGACCAATATCCTGCTCATGTTCACCACCAATTTCGGCAATGTTCTGGCCACACGCCTCACCCATGCCGTGGGCGACAGCCTGACTCTGGTGACCCGCAGCCTGATCGTATCCAATTTTTTCGTGGCTACCCGCATGGGCGGTAACCTTGCCACTATACAGACCACCGTAACGCTGGGAACCCTGTGCGGCGCCGTCATCAGCGGGGCGTTCACAGGGTATGCAACGGGATTCGCCATTGCCGGCGCCGCGGCCGTCCTCGCAGTAATTTATGCATTGTTCGTCAAGCCTGAATTCTGACCGCAGTTTGAGTTAGAATATATATAATATAGCTTCCGGGAGGGGATGCAGTATGCCGGCTAACCTGACGCCGCAGTATTTTGAAGCCGAGCGGCGCTTCAAGAGCGCAACCACGCCGGAGGAGAAGATCCAGGCGCTCGAGGCCATGCTGGCCGTAATGCCCAAGCACAAGGGCACGGACCACCTTCAGGCCGATCTGCGGCGCAAGATCGCTAAAATCAGCGAAGAGGCCGAAAAAAAATATGCCACCAGCAGGAAAAACTTTAACATTCGCAGGGAGGGGGCGGGACAGGTGGCGCTAACTGGATTGCCCAACACAGGTAAATCTTTGTTGCTGGCCTCCCTGACCAACGTCAAGCCCGAGGTTGCCGCTTATCCCTTTTCCACCAAGTCGCCCAACGTGGGCATGATGCCCTTCGAGAACATTCAGATACAACTGGTGGACATGCCCGCTATAAATATGGAAGAGGCGCGTGTCTGGTCCAATTCCGTGCTGCGCAACGCCGACCTGCTGGCCATCGTGGTGGATCTCACGAACGATCCTGTAAGACAGGCAGAGGCAACACTGGAGGGGCTGGAGGAGATTTCCGTCGTGCCTTATAAGCCCGGCGTGGATAACAGCGCCACCGGCCTCAGGGAGAGGCGCGCCTTTATCATAGCTAATGTGGGGGATCTGGACATCGATGACGAAGGGATCAATGCCCTGCATACCAGATTCAACGGCCGGCTGGATGCCATCAGGGTGTCGGCCGCGGAGAAGCAGAACCTGGAGGAGCTCAAGAGACAGATCTTCTCGCGCTTGAATATCATGCGCGTGCACACCAAGTCGCCCGGCGCTAAGGTGGACCTGTCCGATCCGGTTATATTGCCTGCAGGCGCAACCATTAAAGATGCAGCCGAGGCCGTACACAAGGATTTCAGGTCCGGGCTGCGCTATGCCGTCATCTGGGGCTCCGGCAAGTTCGACGGCCAGCGTGTCGGAGCCGAACACGTGCTGCGCGACAACGATGTCATCGAGTTGCACGTATAGGTTGCAAACACGTTTGAGGTATAATTCCATATAAATGATCGTCGCACTCAGGAAAAACATCAGCGCCCTGAAAAAAGACAGGGAACACGGAGCGGGATGGCTTACCCGGCGGGCGCTTGAGATACTTCGCGAGGCGGCTTCGCTGGACCCGGCCGAGAGTTCGGAAAAACTCCTTTCATCGCTCAACGGCGTGGTCAGCGCTTTGATCAGATCACGCCCATCCATGGTATCTATCGCCAACTACGCCCTCTATTATCAGGGAGAGATCGAGTCGGCCGCCGCCACCTCCAGATCGCCCCAGCGACTTAAAAAGGCCGCTTTCAGCGTGGCCGACCGCTTGCTCAGACGTCAAGGTAAATCCGCAGCTTCTGCGTCGCGTAACGCAGCCGCGCTCGTCGGCAAACGCAGTATCGTCATGATCTGCAGCTACAGCTCGGCCGTCTGCAACGCCCTGGAGCTGGCACGTCGCGGAGGCAAGAACTTTAAAGTGCTGGCCGTTCAGTCACGCTATAAGAAAGTGTCCTATGGCGATATGGCGCTGCGCCGCCTCCAGCAGTCGGGCATCAGCGGCATGATAGTGCCCGATAATCAAATAATCTGGCAGGCCGCGCGCGCGGACCTGGTGCTGTGCGGCGCCGACGGCGTCTCGCTACACGGCTGGCTGATAAACGGGACGCCCTCTCTTGAGCTGGCGCAGACGGCTTTGCGCAAAAAACGCCCTTTTTATGCCGTATGCGAGACGAGCAAGATCGACGCCCGCGGGCTGACCGCAGGCCTGCCTGAGCCTGAGCCGGGCTTCGACCTGGTCCCGCTTGAGATGCTCTCGGGGTTGGTCACGGAAAAGGGGATGATGAAGCCGGCGGAGATATATAAATTCACCGTCGATGACCTGATGGGGAGCATGAGTGACCGGCCTTATTGATACGCACGCCCATCTCGATGAGATGGAGGACCTCGCTGCAGCCGTCGGGAAAGCCGGGCTGGCGGGTGTGGCCGGCATCATCGCCGTAGGGCAGGATTTAAACTCCAATACCAGGAATCTGGAGATGTCCGCAAGTTATCCCGGATATGTTTACCCTGCGCTGGGACTTCATCCTTGGGCCATCAGCAGGCTGGACGAGGCGCAACTCGAGCAAAACATCGGTTTCATATCGGATAATCTGCACAGGGCCATCGCGCTGGGCGAGGTCGGCCTGGACTATGACAAACGGGTGCTAAAAACGGCGGGCAGGGATATACAGAAGGAGGTGCTGAGACGGTTGCTGGCACTGGCCCTGCGCCATGATAAGCCGGTCTCCCTGCACAGCCGCTACGCCTGGAAAGATGCGCTGCAGGAGGTCATAAACGCCGGGATAACGAAACTGGTGTTCCACTGGTATACGGGATTCTCCAGCACGCTGACCGAGCTGATCGAAGCCGGATATTACATCTCGGCCACACCGGCTGCCGAGTACCACGATGAACACCGCCGCGCCATCAGAGAAGTCCCTCTTGACAGGCTTCTGCTGGAAACGGATTGCCCTGTGTATTACGGCAGGGAACAGCGCTATCGCTCGCAGCCATCCGACGTCGTGCGCAGCCTGCAGGCGACCGCTGCCATCAAGGGCATCCCTGAGGAAGAAGCGGCAACCTTCACCACGGCCAATGCCTGCCGGCTTTTCGGCCTTCCCGTTAATCCGTAGAAGCGGGTTTTTAAACCCGCCCGCATCGGATGCAGCTTAATCTAAACCCCTGCAATTTCTGCGACCTCGTATAAATATGTACTATAATTATGAAATCATGTGCCTTAAAATGATGCGGGAAGACATCCGCGCCGCCATGGAGCGCGATCCGGCTGCGCGCAGTGCATGGGAAGTTCTTTTTCTTTACCCGGGACTGCATGCGCTGTGGTGGCACCGTGTCGCCAATTTCTTCTATAGGCATAAATGCTACTTCACGGCGCGCCTTATCTCGCAGGCCAACCGCTTTTTCACCCAGATCGAGATACATCCGGGAGCTACTATAGGCCGCCGTTTCTTTATCGACCACGGCGCGGGAGTGGTGATCGGCGAAACGTCCGAGATCGGTGATGATGTCCTCATGTACCAGGGTGTGGTGTTGGGTGGTACCACTCTTTTTAAAAAGAAGCGACACCCGACCATCGGCAACAATGTCGTTATCGGTTCGCGCGCAATTGTGCTGGGCGCCATAACCGTGGGTGACGGCGCCAGGATAGGATCAGGATCAGTGGTGATCAAGCCGGTGCCGCCCGGAGCGACCGTGGTGGGCGTGCCGGGCCGCATAGTTGAAGAGAACAAAGACCACGGCATCGACCTGGACCATGACCGGCTGCCCGACCCTGTGGCTGAAGCCATCCGGCTGGTTCTGGCGGAGAACGATAAACTGGATGAGCGTATACAGCGTTTGGAGAATGCAGCAGGTTTGATCCCGCCGGAAGACGATTTAAAACAGGCGGAATCCAGGATCAAACGTGAATTCGAAGAACACTACGGAATTTGAACCGGAATCGGTCGCCTCACAAGTATATATGGATTACAGATATAGACGTTCCATGTTTGCCCATCAAAATCAAACGGTTTAAAATTAGTCAACTATCCAGATATGAAGGCTATTATTCTTGTAGGCGGCGAAGGCACCCGGCTGCGTCCGCTGACCTATTCAGTGGTCAAACCGATGGTCCCTGTGGCCAACAGGCCCTTCATAGAGCACGTTATACGCAAACTGGCCCTGCACGGGATCGACGATATTGTGCTGGCCATGGGCTACAGGCCCGACTCGATTTACGCATATTTCAAGGACCATCGCGACCTGGACGTTAAGCTGACCTACAGCCTGGAGGAGAAGCCGCTGGGCACGGCCGGCGCAGTTAAGAACGCAGGGCGACACATAAAAGAATCCGTCTTCGTCCTCAACGGCGACTGCTTTTCGGATATCGACTATTCGGAAATGTACCGGCAGCATAAGCACAATCAGGCCAGGGCGACCATTGCACTAACAGAGGTGGACGACCCCACCAGGTTCGGAGTAGTCGAAACGGATGAAGGCGGGCGCGTGCTGCGTTTCATAGAGAAGCCCGGGTGGGAAGACGTCACGAGCCACTGGATCAATGCGGGAGTATATGTACTCGATCCCGAAGTGCTGGAATATATACCGGACGATCAGTTCTACATGTTTGAGAACGGCGTATTCCCCAGCATGCTGGAAAAGGGCGAACCTTTCTACGCCTATCGCAGCCATGCATACTGGATCGATATGGGCACGCCCGAACAGTACCACCGTATCAACAGCGATTTACTGCTGGGCAATTGTTCCTCGCCCCTGCACGTGGCCCGGGACATAATTATCGGGGAGGGATGCGAGATACATCCTTCCGCCCATCTGACGGGACCTGTTATGCTGGCCGGGGAATGCAGAGTAGGCGCAGAGGCAAGTATCAAGGGTCCCGCCGTCTTGGGCCGCGGATGCCGCATAGCAGGCGGCGCGGTTATCGAGAATTCTTTGCTGTGGGACGATATAACGGTCGCTGAGGGCGCGATCATTATTAACAGCATTGTCGCCAGCGGTGCTAAGATAGATAAAAGACAACGCCTGGAAGGGCAGACAATTAACCACAGGGCGCCAACTGCAAAATAATCAACTACATTGGAGGCGAGATGGCTGACAACATAAAAACCGTTAACGAAAAGGAATTCAAGGCAAATGTGCTGGATGCGGCCCGGCCGGTGCTGGTGGATTTCTGGGCGGTGTGGTGCGGGCCCTGCAAAATGATCGCGCCTCTCGTGGCCGAGCTGGCCGGCGAATATAAGGACAGAGTGGAATTCGCCAAGGTCAACGTGGACGAGGCGCCCAAGGTAGCCTCCAGCTATAACGTAATGAGCATCCCCACACTTATCGTATTCAAGGGAGGAAAACCCTTTGAGCAACTGGTGGGCTATCGCCCCAAGAAAGACATACAGAAACTTCTGGATAAGGCCTTAGCGTAATAGTGAGCCCGATAAGCGACGTCACCTATTGGACAGCTTTCATAGCAGGCTTGCTGTCATTTTTTTCACCCTGTGTGCTTCCCCTGGTCCCCGCCTACCTGGCCAATCTCGCGGGCACCTCAGCCATAGAGGTGGGCGCCAGCCGCAGGGTGTGGCCCACGCTACTGCACAGCGTGGCTTTCGTGCTGGGCTTTTCCATCCTCTTCATCCTGATGGGGGCGTCGGCGGGCCTGATCGGCGCCTCTGTAATCGCATACTCCGATACCCTGCGCATCGTCTCCGGCATCGTCGTTATCGTCTTCGGCATCTTCCTCATTGCCGCCTACAAAATTCCCTGGCTCAATTACGAGAAACGGATGCACCTGAAGAGTGCCAGCAGCCCCGGGTATATCAGATCCCTGCTGATCGGTGCGGCCTTTGCGGTCGGGTGGACGCCCTGCATCGGGCCCATCCTCGGATCGATACTCTTTATCGCATCTTACACCGGAGAGACCATCAAAGGCGCCGCATTGCTGGCTGTCTATTCGATGGGAATGGGCATACCCTTCCTGATCATCGGTTTGGCCTGGAGTTATATCGTGCCTTTCTGGAGCGGCATCACCCGCCACCTCGGCCTCATTTCTATTATAAGCGGCGTGCTGCTTATAATAGTCGGTATACTGATGCTGACCGGCCAGCTTGCCTGGCTGAGCCGGTTTGCAACCTGAATGCGTTATAACAGGAGAGAGACGTCCATGAAATTTGCATTACCTGTCACCCTCACAGCGCTCTTTTGCGCCGTCCTTTTATCAGGCTGCAGTGCGCCCACTGCAACCTGTCCGAAAATCGGCGATAAAGCGCCCGACTTCACATTATCAAGCATTGATGGGAGAGAGGTCAGCCTGAACAGCTATGCAGGCAAAGCCGTTATTATAAACACATGGGATGTAGATTGTGCCCACTGTGATGAAGAGATGCCCTTCTTCCAAGAGCTATACGATAAATACACCGACGACCAGCTTGTCTTCCTCTCCATCGATACCGGCTACGACAGCACATCATCCATAAAAGAGTACCTGAAGAAAAATAATTATACATTTTCCGTATTACAGGATTACGGAGGCAAGGTACTCAAACCCAAATATTGCTTCACCGGAGGGAACCCCTATACGGTATTTATAGATTCCAACGGGATTATAAAACACATCCAGCCAGGCAGCTTCCCGACTCAAAAGGAGCTGGACAATGTGGTGCAGAGTTTGATCGAACAGTGATCAATATAAGCCCGACATATATTCAGCAATAGTAATTCATGAATAACATCAAGTTAAAACGCCTTCTATGGCTACTAATACCAGTGACTATTATTCTAATAGCTGCTGCTTTTGTTATTGAACGCGTGACTCAACCTGCACTATCTGTAGCACCGACAAATGTCGCGACGATCCCGGATGAGAACGTTAAAACGGGGACGAAGATCGGATTTGCCGCGCCCGATTTCACCCTGCCCACCACTGACAACAAGGAATTCAAACTCAGCGATTACCGGGGCAAAAATGTGATACTCAATTTCTGGGCCACGTGGTGCGGGCCCTGCCGTCTCGAAATACCCGCGTTTAAAGAGATACATAATAGATACGGCGATGGCAGCACTGTGCTGGTTGCCGTCAATTCCCTGGACAATCCGGACAGCGCGTCATACTACGCCACGGCCAACGGCATGGATTTCGTTATTCCCGTCGACCCGCGTGGTGCTGTATGCAACCTTTATAACATCAGGGGCATGCCGACTACCTATTTTATCGATGATAAGGGCATCATCACATCTATTAAAATCGGCCCCTTTATTAATATTGACGAGATAGAGGAACGCCTGAAATCATCCAAATAAAGCTGACCTGACACTAAAATTCAGTTATAATATGTCAAATACGGTGTTTTTTACATGAGTGACAGTGACAACGTGCTCAAGAAAGTTGAGCTGGATAAATGCCGCAAGGAACTGGCTCTGCTGCAAAGCCGTTTCAAAGTCGGAGAGATCGGAAGCGACGTATTTGATTCCGAGAGCAAGATTTTGCTTAACAGGATAAGCCTGCTGGAAAAAGAAGTAAATAAAATCCCTTTGTCTGTGAGCGACAGATTAAAAAAGCACCGGGCGCTCATAGTGATTGTAGCCGCTGCAGTACTTGGCCTGCTGCTTTGCGCCGCTGTGATACTGCTGGTACCGAGACAGGGTACCGGCATAGGCAACATCGCCCCGGACTTCGTCATGCAGCTTGCTGACGACAATACTACGGCGCTCAGCTCTTTCCGCGATAAAAATGTCGTGCTGGTCTTCTGGGACAGAGATTTCTGGGACGACCATTTCTTTAGTGTAAACGGCGTGACGCGCAAACTTTACACGCCGGATAAGCTTAACGAACTTTTGAAGAAGTACCCTGCGGGCGATCTGGCCGTGATCGCCATCGCCTCGGGCGCCGACAGCGGCGAGATAGATGATCTGGTAAAGGAGTACGATATAGCTTTCCCGGTCATCAGCGACACTTCAGGCAAGCTTCGTTCAAGCTACAACATCTCATATGAGCCCACCTCTATTTTCCTGGATAAAAAAGGCATAATCAGGGCCAGGGTGGAAGGTCCTATCACATCTATATCCGATTACGAACAAATCATCCACGCCGCCGGCAGCGGCGATACAGTCAATGCGCCACAGACACCCATCATAAACGTGCTTGTCCAGTCCAATAACGAGAAAAGCGCCATGGTGACCTGGGGCACCGCGGTCCCGACCACCACACAGGTCGATATCGACGGCAAGAATATACAAACGGTGATAACCCCTGCACCGGTCACGTTACACTCGCTCAGCATCAATGACCTGTCTCCAAATACCCCCTACCAGATCAGGATTTTATACAACGTTAATTACATCAACGTTTCAGAACATTCTTACAGCGCGCTGGCCGATACGATAGTTTCGAAACGCTATCTGGCCACGACATCAGGAACAGATTCGAGCTACCCGGAGATATCGGGAGCAGGGACCAGCTCGATTACGGATTCATCCATATTGGTAACATGGAAGACGGATGAACCCTCCAGCGGTGAAGTCGATTTCGGCATCGGCAATGATATACTGGGCACAGCATCCCAGGGTAACAGCCTGTCGATCTGGCATACGGTCAAGCTTGATGGGCTGATTCCGGATACAGAATACCGATTAAAATTGAGATCGAAGGACACCGGCGGCAAGGAGTCAACTCAGGAACTACCTCCGGTCAAGACGCTGAGCATTATTGAGACGGCTCCTCTGGTGGGCAAACGGGCGCCTGACTTCACATTGAAATCAATAGACGGCATCGAGTATTCTGTAAGCCAGTTCCTGGGTCGCAAGGTTATGCTCAATTTCTGGCTGGACGGCTGCCTCGCCTGCGAACTGGAGATGCCGCTTATTCAAACGGCCTTCGACAAATACGGGCGCGACCAACTTGCCGTCCTGGCAGTCAACGTTCGCGGAGATCCCGATAAGGTCAAATACTATGTTGCCAACGAACGTCTGTCATTTCCAGTGCTGATAGACAGTGAAGGCAACGTGGATGCCATGTACAAGAGCCCGGCCTTTCCCACAACCTTTATGATCGATTCCACCGGCGTTATCCGCGAGATCAAGTCGGAACGTTTCCAGACTCTCAGCGAGATTGACGATGCACTGGCCAAGTTAGACTGCTGCAAATAGCGTCCTTTGCCCGGTTGACAGGCCAACGATATGGGTAGCAAACGTAATTACGTCACCTGGATAATAGTACTTTTCATACTATTTTCATCCGGCACTGTCGGCTACATGCTCATCGAGCATTGGACGTTATTCGAGTCCTTGTATATGACGGTCCTCACCATTGCCACGCTGGGCGGTGAGGTGCACCCGCTCTCCACCGCCGGCCGCGCTTTCACCATCGTCCTCACGTTATTGGGAGTGGGCACCGTACTCTATATCCTCACGGGCATAGTGCAGGCTACATTGGAAATCGAGTTAGGTTCTTTCAGGAGGTCCCGCATGGAAGCCAGAATCAAGAAGCTTGAAAACCACTTCGTGCTGTGCGGCTACGGCCGCGTTGGAGAGGCTATTGCCGGCACCCTCAAGCAGCAGAAAACCGATTTCATAGTCATCGACCAAAGTGTCAACAGCTTCAATAATGCTACCAGGGACGGCTGCCTTGCTATCATGGACGACGCGACAAAACACGAAGTTCTCAAACACGCCAATGTTGAAAAAGCCCGGGGCCTGATCACCGCCTTCGGAGACGACGCATACAATACCTATGCCGTGCTGACCGCGCGCGAGATCAATCCCATGCTCACCATCATCGGACGTGCCAACAACAATGATGCCGTTCGCAGGCTAAAGCAGGCCGGCGCCACACATGTCATACTGCCCGAAGCGATAGGCGGCCAGCAGATGGCCCGCCTGGCTCTCAGACCGAGCACGGTTCAATTCATTGAGACAGTGCTGGCCGACAATCAGGGAGAATATTTGGTGGAGGAAGTGTATATCAACGAGAATTCAACGCTGATAGGCAAGACGATCAAGGACATCGAGGAGAAATTTGCTGGTGTTCGCATCATGGCCATCCGGGACAGGGACGGCGATGCAATTATCAATCCCACTCTGGATACCACCGTCGAGATAGGCCGCAGCCTGACCGCTTTCGGCGCCATGCAGCAACTACAGGAGATAGAAAGCTGTTGTTCACTGATCCGCGACAGCAAGGGGCAAATAGTGCCCGACCTGTAGGTTGCCCACCTGCCGCCGGTTGGGAAAGGAAAGGATTTGCAGTTGAGGGCTCTTCTGGCAACCTCTGGAGTTATGCTGTAAGATTTATCAGACCGTAACCCGGTTTATTTTTCTTCATAAGGACTTGCCAATGAGTTTGCGCGTTAAAAAAACACTGCTTTTCATCCTGCTTACATTTGTCATCGACTGGTCGCTGGTTTTCCTGTATATCGCGCTGGGCGGAGCGGTCGACAGCCTGGGCATTGTAATGCTGGCTGCCGTTTACATGTTCGTCCCGATGATGGCAACCATCATCGTACAGAAGAGCATTTTTAAGCAGCCACTGGCCGGGCCGATGGGTATCTCCTTCAAGTTCAATCCGTGGTTCTTCGTGGCATGGTTCCTTCCTCCCATACTCGCCTTTGCTGTTATGGGAGTCAGCCTGTTCATACCGGGGGTAACGTTCTCGCCCGACATGTCCGGTTTTCTTGACCAGCTGGCCTCTGCCCTCAGCCCGGATCAAATGCAGCAGGCCAAAGAGCAACTGGCCTCCATGCCGGTGCACCCAATATGGCTGATACTGGTGCTGGCGCTCATCTCGGGGACAACCATCAACGCGGTTCTGGGATTCGGCGAGGAGCTGGGCTGGCGCGGATTCCTGCAAAAGGAGCTCTCCGTCATGGGCTTCTGGAAATCCTCCGCGCTGATCGGATTCATATGGGGAGTCTGGCACGCGCCGCTGATCCTGCTGGGCCTCAACTATCCGCAGAATCCCCAGATCGGCGTACTGCTCATGATCGGGTGGACCATACTCCTGGCCCCGCTTTTCAGCTATATACGTCTTAAATCGCGCTCCGTCATCGCCGCCTCCATCTTCCACGGCACAATTAACGCTGTGCCCGGCCTGGCAGTGATACTTTTATCCGGGGGAGATGAGCTGACCATCGGCCTTACCGGGCTGGCCGGATTTATCGTAGTTGCGCTGGCCGATCTACTGCTCTTCGTTTATGACCGCTTTATCACCAGAGAAAAGGTCGCTGCTATTTTGAGGCAGATATCCATGGAGCCCTGAATGCAACGCGCAGGATTGATCGAGCGTCTACATCCACCACTTCTCAATTTGGCCCTGACCGCAGGCAAGCTTGCCGCTAAGTCCGGAATAAGAGCTTACCTGGTTGGTGGCATCGTGCGTGACCTGATGCTGGGACGCCCGTGTGTGGACGTCGATCTTGCTATTGAGGGCGATGCTGTCAAACTGGCAGGTCAAATGGCGCAGAAACTGGGCGCGCGCCTGACCGTCCACAAAGCCTTCGGCACCGCGTCACTTAAAATCGATGATTTCAACGTGGACATGGCAACCTGCCGCAGCGAAATCTACCGATGTCCGGGCGCATTGCCCCTGGTCAGTCCCGGCGCCCTTCAGGATGACCTTAAACGCAGAGATTTCAGCATAAACGCCATGGCCGTCAGCGTCAATGCGCCCGACCGGGATGTCCTGACCGACTTTTTCGGAGGTCGCCGGGACCTTTCGCAGGGGCTGATACGCGTTCTGCATAATATAAGCTTTCAGGATGATGCTACACGCATGATGCGCGCTGTTCGTTATGAACAGCGGTTGGGCTTTAAACTTGAACGCGGCACGGCAAGGCTGTTAAAGCGCAATCTGGATATGCTGGATACGATCAGTGGTGATCGCCTGAAAAACGAACTGCTGCTCTGGTTAAAAGAAGAGAGTTGTCCGGCTATTCTACGCCGGGCATCGCGGCTGGGAATAACCGGCAAGCTGCACCCCGCTCTCAGATGGCAGCGGACAATGAGATCGGCTTTCAGACGGGCGTATGCGTCGAATATCGTTAAAACGCCGCATCTCTTTTTCTGCCTGCTCGTGTACAATCTGAACGAAGAGCAGTTGTACAAGTTGCTGGCGCGCCTCAACCTGACAGGCAGCCGCCTGGACCTGCTGAGCAACCAGTCACTGGAACTGAGGAAAAAGTGCAGGGAGCTGGCCAAACCCGGCTTAAAGAGATCGAAAATATATTCAACGCTGCATGGATACGACTCAATATCCATACAGACTATTTGTTGCTACGCTGTGATTCCCACCCTGCGCAGCAATCTCGCCCTTTACCTGAAGGAACTGCGCCAAGTTAAAACGTCTCTGGATGGTAACGAACTGATGAAAATGGGCCTGCGGGAAGGGCCGCGGTTGGGCGCCATCCTGAATAAACTCCTGGCTGCCAGGCTGGATGGGGCTGTACAATCCAAATCCGATGAGATCAAGCTGGTGCGCAGGCTGGCCGGCCTTTAAAATCGCCAGCCGTTCAACAGCACGGGCAATTGGTGGCCTATGCTGCAGATTATAATGGCACGCGGCGCCTTGCCGCACCAGGCGGCCAGTATAAATTTCCACCACCTTATCTTGAGTGCCCCGGCGGCCAGTCCTATCAGGTCGAAGGGCACCACGGGCAGCAGTGCCACTGCGAAAACGGCCCATACGCCATAACGCTGCATCCAGCCGACCGCCTTCTGATAGGCCGGAAGCCTCTCATCGACAACGATCTTTTCGCCTGCGTAACCAACCCAGTATGATGTCATTTCACCAATGGCGTCTCCCGTACCGGCGGCTAATCCCACCGGCACAGGGTTCCAAATGATAGCCGCAGCAAGCATTATGGCTGAGCCGGGCGTGGGAATAAAAATTGTGCAACTGCTGACCAGGCTGACCATAAAAACAACCAGATATGCCAGCCAGCTGTAACTTAGCAGAGAAATGCTGAAAACGTCACGAAACTGAAAAAGCAGGAAAGCGATAACCGCAGAAAGGACCAGCATACCCAGCAGAAGCAGCCCTTCCTTGAGCCACTTGACCCACCACCCGGCAGGCCTGGCAGCTTTAGCGGTCAATCTCCCGCCTTTCAACCGACGTTACGATATACGCCTCCAGCTTACGCGCCAGCAAAGCAGCATGGATATCGGACGCCTGCCTGTTACCATTCAGCATGGTAAAGAGCACCGGCCCTGATCCGGCCAGATGTACCTTGGACGCCCCTGCCAGACAGAACTCGTTTATATACATGTCCAGCCCCGGATAGGCTGCCGACATCACCTTCTCAAAAACGTTGAAGATCACCTGCTTTCCTCTTTCAGTCCCGCTTTCGAGCTGTGGTCTCATCCGTGCAGAAAAAGCGCCGTCGGAATAATATGCCGGTGGCAGCATGCCGTAAAGCGCGGCGGTCTTTCGGGGTGGTATCGGCACTTCAGGCTTCAGCAGGACAAACCAAGTCTGTCCAAGGTCTTCCAAAAGAGTGACCCGTTCGCCCCTCCCCTCAACCAGGCAGGCGCCCCCGTAAATAAAAAACGGCACATCCGACCCGATGCCGGCCCCGATGGCAGCCAGTTTCTCCGCCGTCAATCCGAGCCGCCAGAGGATGTTGAGGCCGCGCAGCACAGCGGCGGCATCGCTGCTTCCACCACCCAATCCGGCCCCCGCAGGTATATGCTTCTCCAGTCCGATAACAACGCCCCGTTTGCAGCCGGTGACCTCGCCCAACATGTGAGCAGCCTGAAGAGCAAGATTGTCCCGGTCCTCGACGCCGGACAGGCTGAGTTTGAGTCCGATACGTTCAGCCGGCTCCAGTGTCAGCACATCATGCATACTGATCGTCTGCATAATGCTGGATATGTCGTGATAGCCGTCGCTTCGCCTGCCCAGCACCTCGAGCACAAGGTTAAGCTTGGCATACGCCCTCAGCGTCAGCACTTTTCGCCTCCCGCCGCACGGTAAAGGACCGACCATTCCTCAAGCGAAAGCGACCCCGGGCGCCTGCCGGGATCTATATCCGCCCTGCGCAGAATACTCTCCGCCACCGCTGCTTCGATCTTCAGGCCGATGGCCAGCGAATTGCGAAGCTGTTTGCGCGGCGCCGAGAACCCGCAGTGTACCATCTCCAGGAACCCGTCGATATCCGCAATCTTCAATGCGGGCGCAGGCAGCATATTGAATTTAACAACGGCCGAATCCACTTTAGGCACAGGGTAGAACGAGGCCGCAGGGATTTTGAGTATGATCTCCGGATTGCTGAAAAGCCGCATACTGACCGCCAGGAAGCCCATTTTCCCCGCCCTTGCGGTTACCTCCCTGGCCACCTCCTCCTGCATCATGATGATCATCATCTGCGGCCTTCTGTCGGCGCGCATGAAATAGCGCAGGATGGGAGAGGTGATGTAATAGGGGATATTGGCCACGACTTTGTAGGATGAATCCTTTACCAGGCTATGCAAATCCTGTCCCAGGATATCGGCATGAACAATGCTGACGTTGCTATATGCTCCCATCTTTTTCCGGAGCCTGGATACCAGCGAGCCGTCGAGCTCGACGGCGACGACGCGGCCGGCGCCGGCCGCAAGTTTCTCTGTGAGTGCTCCCAGGCCGGGGCCAACCTCCAAAACGGTATCGTCAGACTTAAGGGCGGCGGCCTCTATAATAGCCTCCCCCACGGAATCGACCACCAGGAAGTTCTGCCCCAGGCTTTTGCATGCCCTGAGACCCTGGCTTTGCAACCGTCTTTGAAAGGTATGGTCTATATCTCTATACTTGTGTGGCAACGGATCGCTGCCTGCATGAAAATAAAGGGCCGTGCACCGGCCTTCGATAGTGTCCTTCAGCTTACTCCCGCCAGCCGGCTCCGGCCAGGTAACCCTGCGTCACCCGGAGCTCACTATTTACCGCTGCTTCCTTCCGGACCTGACGGGATTCATAGCCCTCCGCCGCGCAAGACCCAACCTTCAACACCACTTAACAGTTGCAGTTCTGAAAAACAAAACCTCGAGCCGGGATTCAGCCCCGCTATAGCGGATCTCGGGTACAGGGCACCGCTGGTTCCCCGCCTAGCACGGCCCAACTCAAATACTACAATTAAAGAGCCTTCTTTTCAAGATTAAACGCCCCTGGCTATTCGGGCTATCAGGAATTCGGGCAGGCCCTCTTTTTCCATCTTGGCCTGCGTGGACTCGATATCGTAGGCCACCCTGTAATGATAGAGGGCGCCTTCCTCCGAATCATATATGGCGTAGCTGGCCCGTGGGTCCCGGTCGCGCGGCTGTCCCACCCCGCCGGGATTGACGATCAACCTGCTGCCGCCGAGCTTCAGGATATCCCCGTTGCCCATATATCCCTCGTTGACCGATATGCCTTCCTGCTCAAAGACGAAAGGGACATGTGTATGCCCCACCAGACAATACCTGGTATCGAAGCATGCGAAATTATCGCAGGCGGTGAAAGCATGCGCGATATATTCCCACAGCGGCAGCCTGGGACTGCCGTGTACCAGGGTGAAGTCGTCACGCACCAGCACATTCGGCAGGCGCAGCAGGAAATCGCGGTCATCATCACTCAGCTGGCCGGATGTCCACCGGTTGGCGCCGGCGGCCTCCGAGTTGAAATCACCTGTATCGATTTTGCCCACCGCCGCCAGGTCATGGTTTCCGCATACACAGGCCGGGTCAAGCGTCCTCAGCAGGCTGATGCAGGCCGATGGGTCAGGCCCGTAACCGACCACATCACCCAGGCACCATACATGCCCGAAGCCCCCGTGATTACAGGCGTCTTCAAGTACCGCCTGGAAGGCCTCGAGGTTGGCATGGATATCAGCGATGATGAGGTATTTCATGGAAAACTGATTATATCATAGACATCGCGTCCGGCTGCTTGTGCCGGAAGTCTTATGCAGTGTATATTAACAGCCATGTACTACTTCGCCTACGCCTCCAATATGAACCGCAAACAGATGTCGGAACGCTGCCCCGACGCCAAAGCTGTTGCTGTAGCCACTCTGCCCAATTTCAAGCTGATTTTCAGCGGCTACTCCCGTTTGCGCAAAGGCGCGGTGGCTGCAATCAGAGGTTCGCAGGGTGACAAGGTCATCGGCGCAGTTTATGAGATAAGCGAGGCAGGACTGCGCAAGCTGGACAAACATGAGAACTATCCCGTCGACTATAAACACTTGGATGTGCGTGTTTTCACCGACGGCGGCGATATGTATGATGCCATAACCTTCATTAAAGCCAGACAGGAGGATGAGGAAAAGCCTTCACCCCAATACCTGGCCGTGATCCAGCAGGGTTACCGCGATTGGGGCATCATTTGACCCGATACTTCAGTTGCTCTCGGTTATGACCACTTCGATCATCTTGTCGCCGTTCACCAGCTTTTTCAGCACATCCATACCCTGGGTAAGCTGTCCGAAAACGGTGTGTTTGCCATTCAGGTGTGGTTGCGGTGTATAGCAGATAAAGAACTGGCTGCCGTTGGTATCAGGTCCGGAATTGGCCATCGACAACGATCCGGCCTGGTGCGTTCGGGAACTGAACTCGTCCTGGAATTTATATCCCGGTCCGCCGGTGCCGTTGCCGCTGGGATCTCCGCCCTGCGCCATGAAATCGGGTATGATGCGGTGAAAGGTCAGACCATTGTAAAAACCCTTGCGCGCCAGCGTGACGAAACTATTGACGGTGACAGGCGCGTCCTGGGGATACAGCTCCAGCGCCAGGTCTCCCTTGGCTGTCTTGATGAGGGCCGTGTATTTCTTGTTGACATCGATTGTCATGGGAACGGGCGAATTATAGCTCTTTGGCTGTTGTGCGGGCATTTTGATCACTCCTGTTATAAATAGCGTTAGAACCGTTCCGATCAGCACCACCGCCACGATTACCGGTATCATAATAGCCTTATTTTGATACCAGGCCTTTTTTACCACTTGCTTCTTCTTGTTCCGTTTTTTTGACATATGGGTATCGCCATCCTTCACATTCAGTATTTGCCCCTGTTAAAAACAGAGTGCTGCTTTGAGCAGCACCCGGATTTAACAATACACAGTCTGTTATTCTACCAGCTTCCGAACACCGATGTGTAGCCCAGCGCCAGCCTTACCAGCATGTATATCAGGAAGATCACTCCCGACGCAAATATCCACAGGCAAAGCATACGCCAGAAAAGGCCCCAGGCCAGGCCCCAGGTAGGTTTGACGTCGATCTGCCGGTGATGATGCATGTCGGGCGCCACCGCCGGCGTTACTGGCTGTTGTGGCACAGACATGCCAGTTATCATCGGGGCAGGGGCAGCTATGCCGGTTACGATGGGCATATGGGGAATCTGACGCTGGTTATTCCCCAGGTGCGCTCCGCATGAAACACAGAACTGCTGATTGGCGGCATTCTGTGCGCCGCAATTCTGGCATGTTACCATCTGCTGCATATTTCACCGCCTGAGCTTTACTTTCCTGCATTATATACGCGGTGCAACACTATAGCAAGACCGCCGCTAACCACGGCACAGGCCTGTGCTATAATCACGGCATGCGTATAGCTGAAGCGGGCGAATTCAACCTCATCGCGAGCATCGCAGCTTTGATCGAGCGAAGATGCCGCAAACGATCTCCGGCCTGGAAAGATCTGATTATCGGCATCGGCGACGACGCCGCCGCCTGGAAAAATGCGGCGGGTCTCGAGCTGATGACGACCGATGTCATGGTCGAAGGCGTACACTTCGACTTCTCATACACGAGCTGGAAGGACCTTGGCTGGAAGGCCATGGCAGCCAACATCAGCGATATAAACTCGATGGGCGGCCGGCCTCAATATGCTCTCGTCTCGCTTTGCGTGCCGGGATGGCATAATGTAGATGATGTGCTCGAGATGTACGAAGGCACGATCGAGCTATGCAACGTATGCCGGACGGCCATTGCAGGCGGCAATGTCGCAGCAGCCGATAAAGTGGTGATCAACATCAGCCTGTCCGGCACGGCTCAAGGTCAGCTGATGACCCGCTCGTCTGCATGCCCGGGCGATAGTATTGCCGTATTCGGTTATCCCGGCCTGGCCGCAGCCGGCCTGAGAGTATTACAGGGTAAGATCAACATAACAGGGGAAACAGCAGACCTGCTGAAGACCGCTCTCCTGCACCCCATGCCCGATTACACCGCCGGGCCGAGATTGGCAAAGATGGGAGTCAGGACGGCCATCGATACCAGCGACGGCCTGCTGGCAGACCTGGGCCATATATGCCGGGCCAGCCGGACAGGAGCTGTTCTGCATCTTGAAAAGCTACCCCTGCACCCTGCGCTCAGCAGATATTTCGGCCGCAAAGGCCTTGACCTGGCCCTCGGAGGCGGAGAGGACTACGGCCTTTTGATCACGGCAAGCAGTACCACCCTGAAAAAAGTAATCGCTGCCTTCAAGCCTGCGCCGACGGTCATCGGAGAGGTTACGGCAGGTCCGGCCGGCAAAGTCTCCCTTCTCAATGCCCGTGGCAGGGAGGTATCATACCGGGGCGCCGGCTGGGACCACTTCAAGTCGAAGCCATGAAAATGGATAACGGCATGCTCAGCATCGTAACCGCAAGCCCCGACCAGACGCGCCGGCTGGGTATGCACCTCGGCCGCCTGGCGCAGGGGAATCAGGTCTACCTGCTGACCGGCAACCTGGGTACAGGTAAAACACACCTGGTTCAGGGTATAGCATTCGGCCTGGGCATAGTTGAGTATGCCTGCAGCCCATCCTTTATGATAGCCCGCGAGTATCACGGGCGGCTTCCTCTCTACCATCTCGATCTTTACAGGTTGGACCATCTTGAGGAGATAGCCGGTCTCGGGCTGGATGAATATTTCCGTGATGACTCCATCTGCGCCATAGAATGGGCCGATAAAGGAGTGTCCGTTTTGCCCGGGGACAACCTGACCATCAGGCTGTCGCACCTGGCGGGTGAAAGGCGCAGGATCTCCTTCGTCCCCCACGGCAAAAAATACGATCAACTGGTCGACCGTTTAAAGACCTCGTTGCAGAAAGACAGGGAAGATAAATGGAACTTGCAATAGACACTTCTACATCCTGGGGAGGACTGGCGATCTCACTGGAGGGCAGCCTGATTGCAGAGCTGACCTGGAAGCCGGGCCAGAACCACACCTCCGAGCTCTTCCCCAACGTCGAAAGGCTGCTGCAAACTGCTAAAGCGGATTTCAGATCGCTTACTGCCGTGTTCGTTGCCATCGGCCCGGGCAGCTTTAACGGGCTGCGCGCCGGCATCAGCGCAGCCAAAGGACTGGCCTTCTCCCTCAATCTGCCGCTGGTCGGCATCAGTACGCTCGAGACCGCGGCTATCCCATTTGCATTTACAGGCCTGCCGTTATGCCCTGTCCATGATGCGGGCAGGGGAGAGATCGCCACTGCACTTTACTGCAATACCGATGGCTGGCGGCAACTGAAAAAGGAACACCTCACCACCATTGAAACCCTGTGTGAAAAAACCGATGGAAAGACGCTGTTTTGCGGCGAAATCCCCCCCGCCGCGGTTGAACAAATCCGTTCGTCGCTGGGGGACAATGCAGTAATTCCAACATGGGAACAGCGTCTGAGAAGGCCGGGATATATCTCTTATCTCGGCTGGCAGCGGCTAAAATCAGGACAATACAGCAACCCGACTGCACTGCAGCCCCTTTATCTAAGGCAACCTCCCATAACGCAGCGTAAAAAGAAATACTGATTGCCGGCGGCCGTCAATACGTCCCTGTCATATGCATCAAATACAGAATAACCGGGCCTGATATCGATACCAGCCAGTCCAAAATGCCGGAGGCTGCAAGCAGATCGTTAAGCCAGTCGAATACCGGATAAATTCCCAGCAGCAATACCATCAGCACCAACCCCAGCGCCGAGTTAATCGCACCGAAGACACCGCCCAGCAAACTCCAGATGAATCCGCCGCTCCATATCTTGTCCAGCAAATGGCGCGGCAGCATCAGGACCAGATGCATGATGATCACTATTATGCACATGGTAACCATGAAGGTTAACAGCGACCGCCACAAGTAGTCCGAGGCGAAACTCATCCAGACAAAGACATAGGTTGTGAAAGCCCCTGTAATAGACAGCGCGACGATAAACGCCAGCAGTCCACACAATTCCTTGGACGCCCCCTGTTTAAGCCCTCCCAGGAAACTGAAGACCAGGATTAAGGCCATTATGATGTCGATGATGATTGCGGCGTAAGCAGGAACTTCCATACCAATTATCCCTCTGATTTCTTGGGTAATAGTCTATATGATTCAGCTACCGGCAACAACACCCGTACCTTCTGCAACAACCGAATGCTTCTGATATGTGGACGCCCGGGATCGGATCCGGTATTCATTGCTTCTTCCCAGGTTGGTAAAATAACGGCATTAAAGATAAAATAAGTATCCGCTTAAGGGCAATAAATTTGGCTTGGAGAAGAGATGGAAAAAACACTGGTATTGGTCAAGCCTGACGGCGTGCAGCGGTGCCTGGCCGGAGAGATAATATCCAGGCTTGAGAGACGCGGCCTGAAAATAGTGGCCTTGAAGATGCTGCGCATGGACCGGGAGCTGGCCGAGAGACATTATGCCGTTCACAAAGACAAACCCTTTTTCCAGGATCTTGTGAGTTTTATTACATCCGGCCCGATCATAGCAGCCGTGCTGGAGGGAGAGAAGGCGGTGGAGTCAGCCCGGCAGACGATGGGATCTACGGACCCCAAGAAAGCAGCGCCCGGCACCATCAGGGCTGACCTGGGTATAAATATGGAGCACAACCTCATACACGGATCCGATTCACAGGAGAATGCAGAAAAGGAGATAGCTATTTTCTTCAGACCGGGTGAGATCCTGAGCTATAACAGGGACTTGGACAAATGGCTCACTGGATAGTCAGCATCCGTACGGCTTTGCCATAGACGCTTTCCAGATCATAGAAGTGGCGCATCTCTTTGGAGAAAATATGTATGACCGCGCCCAGATAATCGAGCAATATCCAGCCTGAGTCGGAATCCCCCTCGCTACGGTAAGGCAAAGCTGCTTCCTTTTTAAGAGTATTAAGTATCTCCCGGTGCACGGCGTCCACCTGGCGGTCGCTGTCGCCGCTGCAGATAACGATATAATCCGTGAAGGAGCAGGCCTGCCTCATATCCAATAAAACCACATCCTCGGCCTGCTTATCCGAGGCCAGCTCGACTGCCCTTCGGGCTATTTCCAGTGGCTCCAGATTTATCTCCTCTATAGTACTATAGTACCGGTTACCTATTCTTTATATCTGATTATAGCACAGGGAAGGCGCTCACGGTAGCGGGGCAACACATATCCGGGCCGTTACGTCGGAGTGATGACCACATACGTTTGGGAATGCAAGAAGGTCGGGTTTGACTTTTTCACAATAATCGTCATAATTAGCTCAGGCTTACAGCCTTGATCAAACAGATGCTGTGCCAATATCGATGCAAGCGCAAAATATGTTGGCTTTCGATAATCGTAAATATAATAGAAATTATCAACGGAGGTTGATTAAATAATGGCACAGCAAATTAAGGCGGACAAGGATTATACTCTTGTCACGCAGATAATGCAGGTGGCCGACATATTCGTGAAGGTCAGGGAGAGGGAACTGCTCCCCCAAAACCTGTCGGCAACCTCAGCCGCCATTCTTTTCCTTGTAGACGCCATGGGCAAGGATGTTACCCCTGCCAGGATTTCCCGCATGCTGCTGCGCGAGCCGCATTCCATATCCGGTATCCTTATGCGCATGGAAAAGCAGGGTCTGATCAAACGAACCAAAAACATGGAGCGCAAAAACCTGATCCGCATCACCCTGACCGCAAAGGGAGAGAATGCCCTGAAACAGGCCATGAAAAAAGAGGGGACCAATCGTGTCCTGTCCAAATTGAGCGCAGAGCAGCAGAGGCAGCTCAAGGCAAGCCTGACCATGCTTAAAGAGGCCGGCATGAAGGAATTGCACCTCAGTCCCAAGGCTTTGCCCTGGCCTTAAATTAAACGATATCATGCAGCAGGCGCCCGCGCCGTATTAATTACGGCCGGGTGTCTTGCTGTAATCTCAAGTCCGGAGACGAGTATCGGCCTGCTATCGTTCTTATACGATTTTTCCTTTATCATCTCCGGAGCATTTGATATAATTAGCTTACTGTCTCAAATAAGGTAATATATGAAAGCAAGATGGTGGCAAGGTAGCCTTCTCTACCTACTGATCCTGGTAGCCCTGCTCGCGCTGGCATTCAGCTTCTTCCCTATTAACAAGGGACCCCAGGAAGTCGATTTCTATACATTCATCGATAATGCCAAGAGCGGCCAGATTAATACTATCCAGCAGGACGGCAACGCTATTATAGGGCTCAAGGATGACAAGCCGGTGGTCAAAGCTGCATACGTGGGCAGCACCAAGGAATTGATGGACAGCCTCAAGGAGGCCGGCGTCAACCTGGGGGAAGGCGGGATCAAGTTCGATGTGAAGACCGGCGGCTTTGACTGGGGCAGCATTATGCTGAGCTTCTTGCCTCTGGTTCTTTTCGGCGCCCTGCTGTTCTTCCTTTTCCGTTCGGCACGCGGCGCCAATACTCAGGCCTTCAATTTCGGCAAGAGCCGGGCCCGTCTGGCATCGGGCGATAAGCCGACCGTAACATTTGCCGATGTGGCCGGCATAGATGAGTCAAAGGGTGAGCTTGAGGAAGTTGTGGAGTTCCTCAAATCACCGCAGAAATTCCTGGCCCTGGGGGCCCGCATCCCGCGAGGCCTGCTGCTGGTCGGCCCGCCGGGCTGCGGTAAAACGCTGGTCGCCAAGGCCACTGCAGGAGAGGCGGGGGTGCCCTTCTTCTCCATCAGCGGCAGTGAGTTCGTCGAGATGTTTGTCGGCGTAGGCGCTTCGCGTGTGCGCGACCTTTTCGATCAGGCCAAACGCAATTCACCCTGTATCGTCTTCGTTGACGAGATCGATGCCGTGGGCCGTCACAGGGGAGCAGGACTGGGCGGCGGCCATGACGAGCGCGAGCAGACACTGAACCAGATCCTGGTGGAAATGGATGGTTTCGACAGCAACACCGGCGTTATCGTGCTCGCAGCCACCAACCGACCGGACATACTCGACCCCGCCCTGCTAAGGCCGGGCAG
The DNA here is from genome assembly GCA_016930155.1 of Dehalococcoidia bacterium. Taxonomy (GTDB): domain Bacteria; phylum Chloroflexota; class Dehalococcoidia; order GIF9; family UBA5629; genus CAIMUM01. The sequence goes on from JAFGHL010000117.1 coordinate 24,028, forward strand.
GTTCGACCGCCATATCGTTATCGACCAGCCGGACATAAACGGCCGTAGCGCAATACTGGCGGTCCACGCCAAGGGCAAGCCGCTGGCAAAGGAAGCCAACCTCGATGTTATCGCCCGGCAAACTCCCGGATTCAGCGGCGCCGACCTGGCCAACCTGATCAACGAGGCGGCAATTTTGGCAGCCAGACGAGACCGCAAGGATATCGGGCCAAAAGAGCTGGAGGATTCCATCGACCGCGTCATAGCCGGACCTGAAAGAAAGGGACGCGTTATTACCAAGAGAGAGAAAGAATTGATAGCCTACCATGAGACCGGCCATGCGCTGGCGGCCAAGATGCTGCCGGATGCTGACCCAGTGCATAAAATATCGATAGTGGCCAGGGGCATGATGGGAGGATGGACAAAATTCCTGCCCAGCGAGGAACGCCGCCTCGACACCTACGAACGGTCCAAAACTTTGATGGTCATCAGCCTGGCAGGCAGAGCGGCCGAACAGGTCGTCTTCAAGGAATTAACCACGGGCGCGCAGAACGACCTCGAAAAGGTCACCGCGATAGCCCGTCGCATGATCACGGAATTCGGCATGAGCCCGAACCTGGGGCCGCGCACCTTCGGCAAGAGGGAGGAGATGATCTTCCTGGGCAAGGAGATACACGAACAACGTAACTACAGCGAGCGTTTTGCATTGCAGATAGATCGCGAGATTGAGCAACTGGTAAAAGAAGCATATTTCAAGGCGGTTGATATCATAACAGAGAATTTACTGCGGCTTAAATATATAGCCGAATACCTCATTGAAAAAGAGACGATAGACGATCTTACCTTCGAGAAGCTGTTGAAGGACCCCATCCCGACGCCCGGCCTCGAGGCCGCGCCGGCTTCCTGACGCCGCCTACTTATTCCTCTCGATAACGAAGGCTACCAGAGCCTTAAGCGAACGCCGCGCATCACAATCCGGCAGATTATCCAGCGAAAGGCTGGCCTTCTCAGAGAATCCCCGGGCGATGGATCTGCATTCATCTATTATTCCTGACTCACGCACTTTTTCCACCGCGCCCGGCACAAGGTCTTTGCGATGGTCCCCGATAATAGCCTGGACCAGGCTATCATTTGGATGCTTCTCCGCATACAGGATGGACGGCAGGGTGGCGGCGCCCTCGCTCAGGTCCGAGCCTATAGGTTTCCCCAGCGCCGAGGGATCGCCCACGAAATCAAGCATGTCATCGATAATCTGGAAGGCCAACCCGAAATATAACGCATATTCTTTAAGCGCCTGCACCTGTTCCTCCGGACAGCCGCTGAGCACAGATCCGCACTCAGAAGCCATGACAAACAGGCAGGCTGTCTTGTCGCTGATCCATTTATAGTAGTTATCCCTGGCGGTGGGCAGGTCGAAGTTATGGCTACCCTCCCTGAGCTCACCACCGGAAATAGTCATCAGCGTCTCGCTGAAACGCCTGATAACCCTGAGGTTTTCCGTGGTGGAGGCCAGGCTGCCTGCCTTGGAAAATAAGTAATCACCCAGCAACAGGGCGCTGTTCTGTCCCCAGGTGCGGTAAACAGCCGGCTTGCCGTGGCGCATATCGGCATTATCGATAATATCATCGTGTACCAGAGTGCCGATATGAAGCACCTCCGCGGCTGCGGCCATGGGGATGAGTGTCTCGAGGTCGTAATTGTAAAACTTGCCGCTGAGCAGCGTCAGAGCGGGCCTGACCCTTTTGCCGACTTTCAGAAGGGCATACTGCAGCAATTGCGACAGCAGGGGTATCTCATTACCGGATATCTCCTCCAGCTTGGATTCCACCAGATCGAGGCCGGGCCTGACCGGGGCGTATATCTGATCGAGGTTCATGCCGTTTCGCCGCTTCCCAGCCTGGCCATCTCCTCCTCCACCAGGCTATCTTCCAATTTGGTGAACAGCGCCTGGGGTTGGGGAAGTGCACGGCCGGGTTGAGGAATCTGAAAGTCCCAACCTGCGTCGCGTATATCTCCCTCGAAGCCCAAATAGGAGTGCAGCTTCTGCGATGTGAAAGGCAGGAAGGGATAAAGCATGGTTTTCAACGCCGATATGACGGCGATGGCCGTATATACCGACCTCCCGGCAGCCTGGCGGTCCTGTTTGATCATCTTCCAGGGCGCGGTATCGTCGAGAAAGCGGTTGACATCCTGCGCCAGGGCCATGGCGATTTTGAGACCCTCCTTGAAATGACAACGGTCAATCTGGCTGCCGACCTGTTCAAGTGTATTGCGGGCTTTTTGCAGCAGTGCCTCGCCGGCCGCATCCATATCACCCGGCTCAGGTACGGAGGCATTGAAATTGCGATAGTTGAAAGAGAGTACCCGGTGCACCAAGTTGCCGTAGGTCGCCACCAGCTCATCGTTGTTCTTGCGCAGGAACTCATGCCA
>JAFGHL010000118.1 GCA_016930155.1 Dehalococcoidia bacterium
AAGATCCTTTTTCCTCCATTATAAATTATCTCGGATCCCGCCAACCTTTCTAACCCTAAGTGTCCAGTTTCAGGGGTTCACTCCAGAGCTTATTTAACTTGCGACAGAACGTTTGCGAATAAACACATTTAGTTTTTAGGAGGTTGGCGTTTTGAAGACTGATGGAAAAATCTTTGCCAGTGCCGACGAAGCCCTGGCGGACGTCCCCGACGGTGTGATCATGGCAACTCATACGTGGGGATTCTGTGGCACACCCAGTAACCTGTTCGCCGCGATCATGCGCTCAAATATCAAGGATATCACATTGCTCTGTCCCAATTTTTTTCCTCACGGCGCGCTTGAGAAATTCCTACCCGGGCCCGCTTCTTTATTGCCCAAACTCAAAAAGTTGATTACACCGGGCATCGGCGGCGCACGTGCAGTCGGCCTGGCTGATAAAGGTTTTTGCGACGATTATGTGAAAAGCGGCCAACTTGAAACAGAGGTCATACCGCACGGCATCTGGATTGAAAGGCTGCATGCTGCCGCCATGGGACTCGGCGGATTCTATAACCCCGTCGGCGTCGGTACCGATGTTGAAATCGGAAAAGAAAAGAGAGTCATCGACGGCCGTGAATATTTTCTGGAGAAGCCGATCAGGCCGGATGTCGGTCTTATCAAAGCACGTAAGGCAGACCGCTTCGGCAACCTTGTATATTACGGGTCTTCTCGCGGAGCCCATCCAATCATAGCCATGGCCTCAAAGCTTACCATTGTCGAGGTTGATGAAGTGGTGGAGGAAGGGGAACTCGACCCGGAAGCGATTATTACGCCGGGTGTTTATGTGGACAGGATAGTGAAGCTGCAGGAAGGTGATGTAGGAAGTGATAAACATAGAAGGGAACTGATGCAATTCGTTATGGGAGATGTTATCCTGCGCAGAATTCTATTGGGGATTACAGATAAAGGAGACCAAAAATGAAAGAACGCTTAAGCGAAGACGTGGTCGCCCTGCGGGCGGCCAAGGAATTGAAGTCGGGAGACTGCTGCAACCTGGGTTTGGGTATGCCCGGGCTTTTAGCCACGTGCGTTCCCGAAGGCGTCAGGTTTCAAACGGAGAACGGCGCTCTGGGCTACGGTGCGCTGGTAACCGAGGATAACTGGCAGGAAGCCGACTACGGAAGGGTTGACGCCGGAGCCAGATTCTTTGTTGAAGCCCCGGGGATGAGCTACTTCGATTTTCTCACCTCATTTGCCATGATACGCAGCGGCCGCATTTACACCGTCCTGGGCGGCTTGCAGGTTTCTGAAAAGGGAGACCTGGCCAACCACAGCGTCGGAGGAGACGAAGTTTCCCTCATGATAGGCGGCGCGATGGACCTGGCCTGGGGCGCTAAAAAGGTCATCGTTATTATGACACATACAACTAAGGATGGTAAGCCCAAGATTGTCAGGGAACTTACCCTCCCTACAACAGCCCGTAACAGCGTCGATCTGGTAATCACGGATATTGCCGTTATGGAGATCACCGACAAGGGCATTGTGCTTAAGGAAACCGCCCCGGGTTGGTCTGTGGAAGAGATCCAGGCCCTGACAGAGCCGAAACTGATTTTGGCGCCCGATCTCAAAGAAATGGAACTCTGAGCGCGTTGCCTCGGCCTTTCCACATTTTCGCGGCCGCCGTAGCGAAGTTTATATGCCACTGGTTGAACCTTTAGATTAAAACAGGAGGATAACATGGAATACCAAACACTGCTGATTGAAAAGTCGGGCGACCTGATGACAGTTACAATCAACCGGCCGAAAATACTCAACGCCCTGAACAAGCAAGCATTGCTGGAGCTAAAAGATCTGCTGGGCAGGCTCAGGTCAGACACGCAGACCCGCTTTGTAATCTTCACCGGCGCGGGTAAGGGCTTCTCATCCGGGATAGAATACAGCATGCAGTCAATGCAGGAGCATTACGACTCTGAACTTCCCAATGAACGGGTGTGGCAGCTCTTTGGCCAGGATTTCATGCAGTCGATGGAGAGTCTGGAACAGGTCACAATTGCCGCCGTTAACGGCGTCTCGGTTGGCGCCGGCATGTGCATAGCCATGAACTGTGATTTCAGAATACTTTCAGAACGGGCGATTTTCAGTATAACTGAAACTGCGCTGGGCATATTCTTCACCTGGGGCGCCACACCTCGATTAACCTGTCTCATCGGGCCGGCCAAAGCCAAAGAAATGATCATGACCTGCGACCCCGTTGACGCGCAGGAAGCCTGGCGCATTGGACTGGCTAACAAAGTGGTGGCTCACGACCAGCTCATGCCGGCCTGCCTTGAACTTGTGCAGAAACTACGGGCGAAGGTACCGATGGCAATACGAATCTGCAAGAAGCAGGTCAACGCCGCCTCTTTGTCGAAAATAGCCGACCTCTACCCGGTGGAGCCGGAGCTGATGGAATTCATTATGGCCTGCGGACAGCCCGAGGAAGGCGGGCGCGCCTTTATGGAAAAGCGTGCGCCCCAGTTTAAAGACCCACAGACAAATTTTAAACTGTAATGGTCAACTCCGAAAATGCCTTGAAAATTGCATTAGCAGAGGGGCCGGCATTGCATGCCGGCCCCTCTCATTAATCCGTTAATGCGCGTCTACTTGAGTTCCATCGATTCCGCGACCAGCTCTGCAATGTCCTTGGCAATGAGGGTCTCCTCCGCACCCTTGGCCTTGATGGCGTCGGTGAACATCTGCAAGCAGTAGGGACAGGCCGAGGCCACGGTATCCGCGCCGGTCTCTATGACCTGCTCGATACGCGTCTCGCTGATGCGCTTGCCGATGCGCTCCTCCATCCAGAAACGCCCACCGCCGGCACCACAGCAGAAACCTTTGTTGCCGGAGCGTTCCATTTCCAGCAGCGGCAGCTTGTTAATGGTCTGCAGTACATGCCTCTGCGGCTTGTATATGTCGTTGTGCCTACCCAGGTAGCAGGAGTCGTGGTAGGTGATCCTGTTTTCTTTCATAACAGCGGGTTTGATCTTACCGTCGTCGATAAGCTGGGAAATGAAAGTGCTGTGATGGATGACCTCGAAGTTACCGCCTAACTGAGGATACTCGTTCTTGAGCGTATTGAAGCAGTGCGGGCACATGGTAATGATCTTCTTGATGTTATAGCCTTTGAACTGCTCGACATTGTTGGCGGCCAGCGTCTGGTACAGGTATTCGTTGCCCAGCCTCCTGGCGGGCTCGCCGCAGCACATCTCCTGCGCGCCCAGTATGCCGAAGCTCACTCCGGCGGCTTTGAGTATCCTGGCCACAGCGATGGCGATCTTGGTGCTCCTCTCCTCCAGCGAAGCAGCGCAGCCGGCGAAGAACACGTATTCTACATCGGGGTCTTCCGACAACTGCTTAATGTCCAGGCCGGCCGTCCAGTCGGTCCTGGTCAGGGTCGTACCTTTACAGCTGTGCCCCCTGGCCTCGATGCATTGAAGGACAGCCAGACCGGTTTCAGGAACCTGCGCCAGGTCCAGCACCAGATGGCGGCGCATGTCGATGATCTTGTCGATATGCTCGACAAACACGGGACAGATATCCTGGCAGGCCCGGCAGGTCGTACAGGCCCAGATAACGTCTTCGGTGATGACCTCGCCTACCATGGCTTTAACGCTTCCGCTTGTTTCCTCCGCAGCTGAAGGTGCAGCCTCGCCACCGGCTTTGGCCGCTTTGGCTTTGACCTTTTTCTCAGCCAGCAGTTCAGGGGATCGCTCTACCCAGTGAGTTTTGAGGTCCTGTATAAGTTGTCGTGGCGAAAGCGGCTTGTCCGTCAGGTAGGCGGGACACCTGTCCTGGCAGCGGCCGCAGTTGGTGCAGGCGTCCAGGTCGAAAAGCTGTTTCCAGGTAAAATCCTCGATCTTGCCTATGCCGTAGGTCTCAGCATTCTCGAGGTCGACCATGCTGAGAGCTCCCTTGGGACGCGAGGTTTTGAAAAGCACATTGACAGGTGAGATCAATATATGTGTCAACTTGTCCCAGGCAACGATGACGTAGAAGACGGCGCCCACGGTAATAATTACATGCCCGTACCAGAGTATCTGGTACCACAGATAGCGCGTAGCTTCGGGGAGTCCGGCAAACAAGCCGGCAATCCAGAAACCGCCAAACCTGGCCTGCCCCCATTCGGGATGAACATAGTATTCAGGCTGCGACAGTCCCAGCGCATCGGGCATGGCGGCGATCATCCTGAACCCCTGCAGGAAGAAGCCGGAGATTACCACGATGAAAATGAGAAAGAGTGCAACGCCGTCGTCCAGCACGGTGTTGAGCCTCTTGGGTTTCTGAATATAGCGGCGCAAGAAGGCCATCAGCAGGCCGATCAGCACCATGACGCCGGCTATGTTCCATAGTCCTCCCAGATAAATATATACCGGGCCCTGTATGAAGGCGGCATGAAAGGGCTCGAATACGTAATGGTTGAGGAAGTCCAGGCCCGCACCGATGAATAGGAGTATACAGCCTATAAAGATGAGGAAGTGCATGATACCGGGATACGGCTCACGCAAAAACCTCGCATGCAGAGCGCCGTCTAAAATGGACAGCCTGATGAACTCGCCGATACGCCAGCCCGGCTTGTCAAAACGCTTGTCGGGCCTGCCCAGAGTCCACATCTGGTAGCGCCTGTATACAGAATAGCCGATCAGCGCGATGGCAATGATAGAAACCAGGTAGAGGGCTATCTGTACTAATAAAGGGATGTGCCAGAAAATTTCTCGTGTCGCTTCCATGTTACTCCTTCCGAGATTATTTTCTTAAAACCGCAATATTATATTACTTTTTAATAGCTTGTTCCATCCGCTTTTAAACTGAAATACGGCGGCTTACAAATGATCAACCGCGCCCGCTGTCCCGCTGCTCTGCGAAGATTTACGCCGGCCTGTACACCCTGCCTGCGGCAGCAAACAGCTTGACTATTGAGCTTTCGGGTATATCCACACTGCCCAGCTGAGTCTCCCTGCCATCGCAGAAATGGTGGTAGTCGCTGCCGCCTGTTGTCAGCAAATCATGCCGCTTAGCCAGCCCCACGATCCTGCTGACGGTTCTGCTGTCATACTGATCGTAATAGGCCTCGATTCCATCCAGACCAGCTGTCTTGAGCTCGACAATGAGGTTGTCCACATCGGCGATATCGGCCGGATGCGCCAGCACCGGTATGCCACCCGCCTTTTTAATAATCCTAACCGCCTCGACCGGCCCCACCTTCTCCCTTCCAACATAGGCCGGGCAATTCCTGCCGATATATTTATCGAAAGCTTCCTTCTCAATTGAGATGTATCCCTTCTCCAACATGGCCTGCGCGATATGCGGACGGCAGATCGATTCGCCCCTGGCCAGGTCCAATACGCGCTGCCAGTCCACAGGCATGCCCATCTCGTTCAGCTTCGCCAGCATCTTCTGTGCCCTGCCGACGCGGGATTCCCTTATCTTGGCCAGCGACGCCGCCAGTTCTGCGTCCTCATGCTTAATAAAATAGCCCAGCACATGCAGCTCACCCGTGGCCAGGTCCGTGTTTATCTCAACGCCTGGAACGACCGTCATCTTTCCTGCCTCGGCAGCTGCGGCCATGGCCTCGCCTACACCACTGATACTATCGTGATCGGTGATGGAAATGACTTCCAGTCCCCGTTCGAACGCCAGCGCAACCATCTGAGAAGGTGTCAGACGACCGTCAGAGCCCGTGGTGTGCAGATGCAGGTCGAATCTCATGCTGCGCTCTCCTCACGCCTGATCCTCTGTATGCCGACCGCTTTGCCGGTTTCCGCGTTTATATCCAGCAGTATGGCATCCAGCGCAGCAATACCCTTGCCGACTGACAGCCGGTGAGGAAGCCCGGTCAAGAAGCTTTCGAGCACGTTATTGACATCATCGCCGATGATTGAATCGACGGGACCGACCATGCCAATATCGGTAACATAGGCCGTGCCGCCCGGCATTATATGGCTGTCCGTAGTACCAACGTGCGTATGAGTGCCCAATACCGCGCTGACACGTCCGTCCAGGTACCGTCCCAGCGCAATTTTCTCTGATGTGGCCTCGGCATGAAAATCGACCAGGATCACTTTAGGCAGCGGCCTCAGCGAAGAAAGCAGGTTGTCCATGACGCGAAAGGGGCAATCCGCCGGGCCGACGAAGACACGCCCGATCAGGTTTACTACCAGGATGCTATCAATGATAAGGTAGCCGCGTCCGGCCACACCGGGGGGGAAATTGAGCGGCCGGATTATGGGCAGGTTCCCGTCCATATGATTTACGATCTCGCGCTGCGCCCAAATATGGTTCCCGCTGGTTATGACATCCACGCCCGCATCGAGCAATTCCTGAGCGGTCTTGACAGTAATGCCGATGCCATGTGCAGCATTTTCGCCATTGGCCATCACGATGGCTACGTCGAACTCATTAATTAAGCCTGGCAGTATCTGCTGTAGAGCTCTCCTGCCAGGCTTACCTATAACGTCACCGATAGCGAGGATATTCAAACATCTGCCTCATACCGATCATTTAGCGTAATCTACCGCCCTCACCTCACGCATGACTGTAACCTTGATCTGTCCGGGATACTCAAGGCTATCCTCGATCTTTTTAACTATATCTCGCGCCAGCCGCATTGCCGCCAGGTCGTCCACCTGCTCAGGCTTGACTATGATTCGCACTTCACGTCCGGCCTGGATGGCAAAGGCCTTTTCAACGCCGGGGAAGCTGCTGGCGACATTCTCCAGCGCTTCAATGCGCTTGATGTACTGATCGAGCGACTCGCGCCTCGCCCCCAGCCTGGAACCGCTGATCTGATCCGCGGTAGCCAGAATGAATCCCAGCGAGCTTGTTGTGGTGGCCTCGCCGTGATGCTCGGATATGGCCTGCGACACTTCCACCGACTTGTCCCACTGCTTGACAAGGTTGGCGCCGATCAGTGCGTGCGGTCCTTCCACCTCATGGTCCACAGCCTTGCCGATATCGTGCAGCAGCGCAGCTCGCTTGGCCAAGGTTACGTTTGCCCCGATCTCGGCGGCCAGCATGCCGGCGATGTGCGCCACCTCCAGGCTATGTGTGAGCACGTTCTGGCCATAGCTGGTTCTGAACTTTAGCCGCCCCAGCAGCTTGACCAGCTCCGGGTGGAGTCCCTGCACACCGGCCTTGCGGGAAGCCTGTTCTCCCTCGAGTTTTATAGTAGACTCAACCTCGGTCTTGGCCTTGTCCACCACCTCCTCGATCCTGGCCGGATGTATTCGCCCGTCCAGTATAAGGTTGGTGAGTGCGACCCTGGCCACCTCCCTGCGGATGGGATCGAAGCTGGAGATAGTGACTGATTCGGGTGTATCGTCGATGATAAGATCGACGCCGGTGGCCTGCTCCAGTGCGCGGATATTACGGCCCTCGCGGCCGATCAATCGGCCTTTCATATCATCGCTGGGGAGGGGTACATTTGAGACAGTGGTCTCGGATACCACGTCTGTGGCGCATCTTTGTATGGTGGTTGCCAGTATGTCCCGGGCTATATTATCGATATCGTCCTTGATGCGGGCTTCCCATTCGCGCACGCGGCGCGAAGCATCCACCTGTATCTCACTCTCGACGGCATTCAAAAGCTGCTGTTTGGCTTCGTCGCTGGACATTCCCGAGATCGCCTCAAGGCGTTGTAGCTGCCGTGTCTTGACCTCCTCCGCCTGCTCCCTGATTGTGTCGATCTCTTTTTCTTTTCCGATCAGGCTGCGCTCTCTGTGTTCCAATGCTTCCAACTTGCGCTCGAGTCGTTCCTCGCGCTGGCTTGATCGTCTCTCGAGCCGTTGTAACTCGTATCTTCGTTCCCTGCTGTCCGCCTCAGCCGCCGCCCTGACCTTGACCGCCTCTTCCTTGGCGTCCAGCACCCTCCGCTCAGCAAGGGTCTGGGCGCTCTCAAGTAGCTTTTTCGCTTCGTTTTGCGCGTTGCGTATCTGTTGATTTGCCAGTAGTTGCCGGGCAAAGTATCCAACCAGTAGAAACAACACGGCCACAAGGCCGATTATCACATAGTATATCCAGTCCATAATTCAGTAGCCTCTCTTTATAAATAAACCGTTGCGGGTTATACATTTTGTTAAACCTCGACATTTATTATACCCTTATTTAATAGTTCGTAGCCAATTTATGTTAAAAACCGACTATTTCCCATCCTTTTCGTCCTTCCTGCTTTCCCATAACCGCGCAACAACTCCGCGTACCAGTTCGGCTGAGTAACCTTTCCTGCTCAAATAGGCGACCAGGCGCTTGTAGAACTCCTGGTATTCGAGTCCCCTCAGATTCCTGGCCTTGCACATGCCAGCCCTCAGCGCGTTGGCTTCGTCGTCAATGCCACCGGTTACGCGTTCAATGATCATGCCGTCCACGCCTTTCTGCATCAGCTCGCGCTTTATCATCAGGCTGCTTTTATGTCTGTGTGATACCCGTTCCCTGGCCCACATCTCTGAAAAAGCCCTGTCGTCTATCAACTGGAGCTTCCTCAGCCTGGCTACAGCGCGGCTCACCGATTCTTCGGTGAACCTGCGTTTGTAAATGAGATGACGCCGCACTTCGGCCTCGCTACGCGGCCTGTACTCAATGTAATACAGCGCAGCCTCGTAACACTGCTGGTGTTCGTCCCCCGGCTTACCGGGAGCGGTTTCGCCCTTACTCAACCGATTCCTTTCCGGATGCGCCGCCTGCCTGACCGGACAGCGCGATCTGCCTGATCTGCTTCTCAATTTCAACCGCCGTTTCAGGATGCTGTACCAGATATTCGCGCGCCTTTTCTCTTCCCTGTCCCAACTTGGCGCCGGCGAAGTCGAAAAAGGCCCCTGATTTCTTGATGATGCCCGTGCTGACACCCAGATCGATTATATCGCCCTCTTTGCTGATTCCGCTACTAAACATTATGTCAAATTCAGCCACACGATAGGGCGATGCGACCTTGTTCTTGACTACCTTGGCTCGCACGCGGTTACCGATTATCTCGCTGCCGTTTTTGATAGCCTCGGACTTGCGCAGGTCAATTCTGATGGAGCTATAAAACTTCAGCGCCCTGCCTCCCGGCGTCACTTCCGGGTTGCCGAAGATCACACCGACCTTCTCCCTCAACTGGTTGATAAAAATGACGGCGGTATTGGACTTGCTGATCTCGTGCGTCAGTTTACGCAGCGCCTGCGACATCAGCCTGGCCTGCAGGCCGACGTGGGAATCCCCCATTTCACCCTCTATCTCCGCCCTGGGCACCAGTGCCGCAACGCTGTCGATGACCACCACATCCAGCGCATGCGTTCTTACCATCCTCTCCGTGATATCCAGCGCCTCCTCACCTGTCCCGGGCTGCGCGCCTTTCAATGCATCCACATTTACGCCGCAGACCGCCGCGTAATTGGTATCGAGTGCATGCTCGGCATCGATATACAGCACCAGCCCACCCATCTTTTGAGCCTGGGCGATGATATTGAGCGCAAGTGTTGTTTTGCCCGACGCCTCCGCGCCATAAATTTCCGTTATGCGACCCCTCGGTATGCCACCCACACCCAGAGCCAGATCCAGGCTCAGTGACCCCGTGGGTATGACATCAACCTTAACTCTGGCCTGCCGCTCACCCAGCGACATGATGGAGCCAGCTCCATACTGCTTTTCGATCTGGCTTATGGCCAGGTCCAGCGCCTTGCCTTTTTCCACCCTTTCTTTATCCAATTCCATTTCTCCTCCTGCGATATTATTTTATCCACACAACCACATCCGTTAACCTTTAATTAAAACAATTGTACTACTAATAAAAATATAATGCAACATTTGACTATTACGGCCAAATTTCGCAAAATTTCATAGGAGTAACCGATATGCCTATTTATGAATATATCTGCCCCAAATGCCACGCCAAATTCGAGCAGCTGCGCCCCCTTTCCTGCTGTGAAGAGGATGCCGAGTGCCCCCGGTGCAAAGCTCCCTCCGGCCGCGCAGTATCCAAATTCGTTTCGCGTTCCAAGTCCGACTTCAGTATGCTTGACCACATGCCTTCCGGCAGCGGTGGAAGTTCCTGCAGCAGCTGCAGTTCCACTAACTGCTCCACCTGCGGTTGATCTCCCAGCGCCGGCGAGATCCTCAAATTTTACCGCGGCCTGCTGAGCATCGTCTTCTCTATCAACACCACGGCCAGACCCAGTATCACGGCCTCTACTATAATCGTGGTTGTGATCATGATAGCCGCATCGTAAAAAAAGCCCTCCGTGAACATCATGATCAAATAGTCTTTTGACGGGTCCAGTAGCCACAGTTCGTTGGAGAAGCTGACGATGTGAAAGAGGTAGAACAGGCTATTAAAATCGATCAGAGCCCATGCCGCCAACAGAGCCATTAATGCCACCGCTGCAATCGCCCCCAGCAGTATGCCACGCAGCATCCTGCGTATCCCCTGCATAGCGAAGACCGCGGCCGCCGACGATAGGAAGACCAGTATGGCAACATTCTGCATGACCCTGAAGACCGAGATTATATAGCGCACGTCTTCCATGTGCGCCAGCTCCTTTTCGTTGTAAAGCTGCCGCTGCTGTCCTCTTATCTCCACCGTCATCTGGAGGGATAGCAACTTTCCGCTGAAGAAGTCCGCCATATTTTGAGCAACTCCCTCCAGATGCGATCTGCTGATACCGGTTTTACCGCTTATATCATATTTACTGAATCCGTACCTGTAGAGTCCGGCGGAATGGGCATAAATATTAACAGTGCCTGCTATAATCAGGACTGGTATCGAGATAACCAGCACGGCCAGGATAAGCTCTCCCGCAATCCTTATAGCCTTCGATTTCATCGACGTTGTCTGCTTCAAATCTTCACTCGTTGAACCGCGTTTAGCCCGGAAAACATGTGTTATAATTTTATACTAAATCTCCGGGTGTGCCGTATGTTTATCCACCTACACGTTCATACCGAGTACAGTTTGCTTGATGGATGCTGCCGTATTATCCCCCTGGTGCACAGGGCGAAGGACCTCGGCATGCGCAGCCTGGCCATCACCGACCATGGAAACATGTACGGCGTGATCGATTTTTACAGGGCGGCCAGGGAATGTGGCATTAAGCCCATCATAGGCTGCGAAGTCTATATATCTCCCGGTGATTACCGTAGTCGGGAGGCGGCCGACAAGACCAGCTACCATGCAACTATCCTGACGCAGAATCATACAGGCTACAGCAACCTGATTCAACTGGTGACACTGGCCAACCTGGAAGGATTTTACTACAAACCGCGCATCGACAAAGAGCTCCTGCTCAAATACGGGGAAGGTCTTGTGGTGCTCTCCGGCTGCGCCCAGGGCGAGTTGCCCCGGCTGATACTGCAAAACCGTCCGGGTGAGGCCGAGGAGGTTGCCGCCTGGTACAAGAACAACTTCCCGCATTACTATATCGAGATACAGCGACATCCCATAGCCGAGATCGAGAAGATCAATGAAGGTCTGATCAAGCTGGCCCGAAAACTCGATATACCTATCGTAGCCACCAACGATGTCCACTATATCCATAAGGAAGACGCCTATATACATGATGTCTTGATGTGCATCGGTACCAACACCACCATACACGATGAGCGCCGTCTTAAGATGGAGGGCGACTATTTCTATCTGAAAACGCAGCAGGAGATGCAGGAGCAGTACGCCGATATACCCGATGCCATCGAGAACACCCGCGCTATTGATTCGCTCTGCAATCTCGAGATCGAGTTCGGCAAGCCCCACCTTCCTCAGGTGGATTTACCCGAGGGGAAAACCTCGCATTCCTATTTGTCAGTGCTATGCTGGAGGGGACTCAAGGAGAGGTTGACCGAGGCCGACGCGTCCACCGAAAAGCGCCTCGAATATGAGCTCGATGTAATCGAGAAGACGCAATTCGCCGATTATTTTCTGGTGGTGCACGACCTCGTATCGTTCGTAAGGAAAAGCGGAATTTATTTCGGCGTGCGCGGCAGCGCCGCAGCCAGCCTGGCGCTCTTTTGCCTTGGCATCACAGATATCAATCCCCTTACCTACAATCTGGTATTCGAGCGGTTTCTCAACATCGAGCGCCGCGAGATGCCGGACATCGACCTCGATTTTCAGGATGACAGGAGGGAGGAGGTGATCGCCTATGTCAACCAGAAGTACGGCGCCGACCACGTCGCGCAGATCATCACCTTCGGCACTCTGGGCGCCAGGGCGGCCATCAGGGATGTAGGCCGGGCGCTCGGTATGAACTACGGCTCGGTCGACCAGGTGGCCCGACTGATACCGGCCAGGCCCAACATCCGGCTGGACGACGCCATGATGGAGGTCAAAGAACTGGCCGACATGTATAACGCCGATGAGATGGTGCGCAAGTTGATCGACACGGCCAAAAAGCTGGAGGGTATCTCGCGACATTCCAGCACGCACGCCGCCGGCGTGGTGATATCGAGGGAACCTCTTACCCGCTACCTACCCATGCAGCGCGCCGGCCGCGATAGCGGACAGCACTCGGGCATGACCCAGTTCTCCATGGAGAACGTAGCCAGGCTGGGACTGCTCAAGCTCGATTTTCTGGGACTGGCAAACCTGACTCTGCTGGCCAAGGCCAGGGAGGTCATCCGTGAGCAGCACGGCATCGACCTGGACCTGCTCAGGATACCCATCAACGACGCCAAGACATTCGAGTTGTTCTCCTCGGGCGAGACCATGGGCATCTTCCAGCTTGAAAGCCCGGGCATGCGCCGCTATATAAAGGAACTCAGGCCGACCAAGTTCACCGACATCGCCGCCATGGTGGCCCTTTATCGTCCGGGACCCATGGAGCACATACCCACCTTCATCAAGGCCAAGCACGGCCTGGAATCGGTGCATTACCCGCATCCGGACCTTATCCCAATACTGGAGGACACCTACGGCGTAATCGTATACCAGGACCAGGTTCTCTTCATTGTGCAGCGTTTCGCAGGATACAGCCTGGGCCGCGCCGACATCATACGCAAGGCCATGGGCAAGAAGGACGCCGTCGTAATGAAGAAGGAGCGGCAGAACTTCATAGACGGAGCCCGAACCAAAGGCTACACGGAGAACGAGGCCGCCGCCATCTTCAGCCTGATCGAGCCGTTCGCCGGCTATGCCTTCAACAAATCGCACAGTGTCAGCTACGCGCGTATAGCTTACGAGACGGCATATCTCAAGGCCAATTACCCGATAGAGTACATGGCCGCCTTCCTAAACACATACTTCGATAAGGCGGACCGCATCGCCTCCGCCGTCTCAGAATGCAGGCGTATGGGTATCGAGGTACTCAAGCCGGATGTCAACCACAGCTTCGCGCATTTTATCATCGAGAATAACGAGGCCGGACGGGCCATCAGGTTCGGCCTGGCCTCCATCAAGAATGTGGGCGGCAATGCCGTGCAACCCATAGTCGAAGCCCGTGAAAGTGGAGGCGAATTCAAGTCGATCGAGGATTTCTGCCGGCGCGTGGACCTGCGCAACGTTAACAAGAAGGTGGTCGAAAGCCTGATCAAGGCCGGGGCACTCGATGGTCTGGGTCAACGGGGCGCATTGCTGGCAGCCCTCGACCGTATCGTGGCGCTGTCCCAGCGCGAGCAAAAGCAAAAAAAATCCGGCCAATCCAGCATGTTCGACCTGTTCGGAGACAACGTGGATGTGCCTCTGCCAGCCCTCGATATTGAGGATTTCGATGTGGCGCTGCAGGAGCGACTACTGTGGGAAAAGGAGTTGATGGGGCTGTATTTCTCCGAACACCCTCTCACCGCCATGGCCTCTCGACTGGCCGAACACGCCACCGTACTGTGCGGCGAGATCAACAACGAAATGTCCGGCGAGAAGGTCATCATTGCCGGCATGGTCACCTCGGTCAGGCATGTAACGACCCGCACCAACCGGCTCTTCATCATCGCCACCTTCGAGGATCTCAACGGCAGCATCGAGGTCACCGTCTGGTCTGACGTTTACTCCCAGACGCAGGATCTGTGGGTGGACGGCAACATCCTACTGATTGAAGGATATATCAAGGTCCGGGAGGACAGGGCCAACGTCAACTGCACCAAGGTGAGCCGCTATGAACCGGAGGCGGCCGGGCCCGAGACACCTAAACATGAGCCGCCGGACAAACAGAATAACGGCAGGAAGAATAACCACGCAAAACCCAGGACCCTCATAATCAACATCAGGCAGAGCGACGATGCGCAGAAAGACCTGGAGTCCCTGCAAAAGCTGATAGCAGTGCTGCGCAGGTATCCCGGCAATGACAGCGTTCAACTGGCCATCCGCCGGGGCGACGAGATCACGCGCCTGGAAGTGCCCGATATCAAGGTCAACTGCTGCGAGGAGCTACAAAATGAGCTTCCTGCATAGATCGGTCCCTTAACGCGGTAGACTATTGCTTTATGAATTCGCGGATCAGGGAATTTATCAGAAATGATTTTTCGCGTACCACCCAATGTGAAGCATCCGGCACCCGCTTGATGCTCAACTGCGTCACATATTCATCCAGCCCGCTGATACAGCCGGTTAAAAGTGCGGTATCCTTCTCCCCCCAGATTACCAGGGTCGGCAGCATGATTTTGGGTAACATTGCCGCAGCAGCGGGCTTTTTGATCGCTTCTTCAGGGTTTTCCAGTACCTCAACATCCGCAGCCCGGTAGTAATTCAGCCCACCGGTCAACGCGCCCGGCTGTGACCAGGCCTTTTTATAACCCAGTATATCCGCATCTTTCAGTACTCCGCTTTTAAGGATCTCGCCGAAAGCGATGTTTATCAGCCATGAATAATCATCGGCAGCAAGCTTAGATTCTGCTTCAGGGCTGCGGAACAGCAACATATAGCTGCTGGCTTTGCGCTGTGCGGGATTCTCCCGTAGCTCCCGCTCAAAAATGGTGGGGTGCGGTGCATTGATGATGACCAGTCTGTCCAGATATTGGGGATAAAACATAGCAAATATCCAGGCCACAGCGCCACCCCAGTCATGAGCCACCAGCGTAAACTTCTTATAACCCAGAAATTCTGCAAGCTGTCTGATATCTTCCACAAGGTATTTTTGCCTGTATTTATTCACCTCCGCCGGTTTGGAGGACAGGTTATAGCCGCGCATATCCGGTGCGACCGCCAGGTGGTCTTTGCCGAATTCCTCGAGCTGTTCCTTCCACATATCCCAGTACTCGGGGAATCCATGCAGGAACATTATTAACGGTCCTTTACCGCTGTGCGCGTAGTGAAGCTGTATCCCGTTTACATCCGCAAAGGCATGCTCAATCACGTTTAACCTCACGACTAGTATTTATAGCGACCACCAGAGTGAACGAATTCAGGATTGTATCCGATAACCTTCCAGTTTGAGCAGCATGAGCTTGGCCTTTATGTTTCCGGCGCTGCCACCGAATCCGCCGGGTTTCCCGTCACTGCGAATTACCCTG
>JAFGHL010000119.1 GCA_016930155.1 Dehalococcoidia bacterium
ACTTGCTTCACACGCAAGGGGTCACAGGTTCAAATCCTGTGCTGCCCAGGGCCGAAGTGGCGGAATGGCAGACGCGCTACGTTCAGGGCGTAGTATCCGTAACGGATGTGTGGGTTCAACTCCCACCTTCGGCACCATTTTAAGCGCCTGTAGCTCAGTGGATAGAGCGCAGCCCTGCGGAGGCTGAGGCCGTGGGTTCAAGCCCCACCAGGCGTGCCACTCCCCAGGGCGATTAGCTCAGCGGTTAGAGCACCTGTCTTACACACAGGGGGTCACTGGTTCAAATCCAGTATCGCCCACCATCCAAATAGCTGAAGCTAAAACGGCAACTATTCAAGACAGTTACCAAACCATCCAACTGCGAATTAATTTTTACTCTGCAATAAGCTGTTCATGTCTGACCTTTTCGATATCGGCGACGTAGCTTTTGGAGGCCATGAAGTAGCAGAAGGCGCCGAGGATACCCCCGGCAGCAGCTATGGTCATGGCAGTACCCAGGGCCTGTGCATTTTGCCCGAGTGCATCGGAGATAGCTCCTACAACATAAGGGCTCCAGCCTCCGCCAAAGACATACATGCAGAAGACAGCGAGTCCCACGACCAGGCCCTTTTGGGCTATCGGGGCGACATCCTGTGTCATAGCATTCAGACTGGGCATGCCCATGACATTTAGCACGCCGTAACAGACTACCAGTATCATACCTATGCCCTTAAGCTGTAAGTAAAGTGCAGCGGCCAAGCAGAGTGCGCTCAGTCCGACTGTTATGGCCGGTAAATAAAGCCTTCCCCTCGGGTTCTTTTTAAACCAGATATCCGCGAGGATGCCGCCCACGGGTGAGCCGACGATGGCAGCTAGTACTATGGGTACCATCACCGTATTGGCGGCCGCAACATCCACACCCCAGGCCCTGCCCACAAAGGCAGGCGTCCAGAACAGGAATGCCATGGTCATAAAGGCAACCATGCCGTATCCGAACATTGTCCAGACCAGTGAAGGTATTTTAAAAAGGGTTTTTATTGAAGGCCAAAAGGTCACCTTCACTCCCGTGCTAAGCATTGTGGCGACGCTCTTGTAGTCTTTCATAAAAAGTGCCAGTATGCCGAGGATGACGCCGGGAATAGCGAAATAAAGAAAAGGCGCTTGCCAGCCCTGACTTTTGGCTATCGCTCCTCCCAGCACTGATCCAAGCAACACTCCAAGTGGCACGGCTATGTTGAAAATTCCCAGGGCGGCACCGCGTGATTTTGCAGGATAGGCAGCCCCAATCATAGCTATACCGCCGGGCATGAAACCAGCCTCGCCAACACCGACCATGCTGCGCGGTATAAACAGGGACCAGAAGTTCCAGGCTTTGCCGGTCAGAAAAGTAAAAACACTCCAGAAAATTGCCATAATTGCCATTGCCTTGCGCCTGCTCCAGCGGTCAATTATGTAGGCTACTGGGAAAGAGAAAAGTGCCATACTGAGTATAAATGCTGAACCAACAACCCCTATATCTCCATCATTCAGGTTCAGGGAGGCTTTCATCGGTTCTACCACCGCAGCTAATACCTGCCTGTCCATGTAGTTGATCATGTAGAGTAGTGTGCAGATCATCAGGATATAGAGCGAGGCCCCCTTGCCGGCTTTGTACTTTTTTGAATCGACGGTGTCTTCAGCCACTAATCTCCTCCTAATTTTGGTTATCAAACAATAGTCCGCAGTGGTGCTCCTATAATGGAGGGCAGATACAATCTAGTTCACCCTTCTGGTTTTACCCTGCCAGTAAGGCTCGCGCAAGGCTTTCTTATCGATTTTCCCTATTAAGGTGTGCGGTAATTGCTCTTTAAAAATGACCTTTTTCGGCTGAGCATATTTTGATAGTCTATCCTTACAGAAGTTCTTTATCTCCTCTTCGCTAACATCGCCCTTGGGCACAACGCAGGCGGTTACGACCTCGCCCCAATGATCATCAGGCACCCCGATAACTGAAACCTCGTTAACCTGTGGATGTTTCCTGATTACCTCTTCGACCTCCGTCGGAAACACGTTCATGCCACCACTGATTATCATGTCCTTTTTACGGTCGACGATATAAACATAGCCCTCCTCATCCACCCTACCCATATCACCCGTATGTAACCAGCCATCTACTATAGTCTTGGCTGTGAGCTCCGGTTGATTTAAATAGCATTTCATCGTATACGGAGTATTAATGATGATTTCCCCGATTTGGCCAATAGGTAGTTCATTGCCGGAATCGTCAACAATTTTGAGGGAGACCATGATGTCAGGTCTGCCACAGCTCTGAAGCAGGGAGGGATGGTCCAGTGCTTTAATGTGATCTTCAACCGTTAGAGTCGTGATCATATTTGGACATTCAGTCTGTCCGTATCCCTGCACCAGCACGGGGCCGAACGTTTGCAGTGCTTCAGCTAAACGTGTTTCCGAAATGGGCGCCGCTCCATAGACAATTAATCTCAGTGAACTGGTATCATATTGTTTCTGCTTCAAGAATTCGAGCAATACGTATATGATAGTGGGGACCAGGAAGATAGTTGTTATTTTTTCCTTCTCGATCAACTCGAGTGCGCGGACGAGATCGACGGTTTTTTCAATGATAAAATTTGTACCTTTAACCGTTCCAGCCAGCATTAACGTGCCTGCTCCATGTGACAGCGGCGTCATAAGCAGCATTCTGTCATCAGTCTGATAAGGCAGGTCAACACTGTGAGCCACCATATCAAAGAAAACCCCTTTCTGACTCAGAACTACACCCTTGGGTTTGCCAGTGGTCCCGCCTGTAAAGGCAATAACTGCATCATCGTCAGGTGCAGAATCAGGAATTATTTCGCGATCGGGCTGTTTGTTCTTAAAATCATCCCAACTGATGTATTTTCCACCAGAATTTCCGCCTACGACAACAATATGTTTGAGCGCAGGCAGGTTAGCTAGCATAGCCTTCATTTTGTCTACGAATGACGCATCGATGATTGCCATTTTGACATCTGCCTCTTTTAAGATATAGGCGATGTCGCTCTCACTAACATTGAGATTAAGCGGCACCAGAGTGGTACCGGATTTCAATATCCCGAAATCCGCCACAACATAATCAATACCGTTAGGCAGGATAATAGCGAGCCTGTCATTTATTTTGTATCCGAGTTTTCGAATACCATTGGCTACCCTGTTGGAAGCCCTGTCAATATCGAGATATTTATAATCAAGGCCATCCACCCTACAAAATAAACGGTCCCTGTGTTTCTTGAAAGCGTTGATAAAAAGAGCCTGCGCTGTTTGGATATCTCCCAACATGTTATTTGCCTCCTTTATTTCTTGTTAAAATCGTAACTGCACAACAGAATTCATCGAATCCGACAACACCGCCCCCATTTTCGATCAGTCCGATCTGCGGATTTTTAACCTGTCTTTTATCTGCCTCACCCCGAAGTTGAATGGCAATTTCATTTATTTGTGAAAGTCCTGTCGCTCCAATAGGGTGGCCTTTGGATTCAAGCCCGCCTGACGTATTTACCGGCTTGCTGCCGTCAAATCTGGTTGCGCCCGACTCGGCGAATTTACCACCCTGTCCCATAGGGCAGAACCCGAGCATTTCCGTAATTGCAATCTCAGCGATCGCAGTAGCATCATGAGTCTCTGCCAGCGAAATATCCTCGGGTTTTAAGCCGGCCATTTTGTATGCCCGTTCTGCTGCCCAATATGAGATAGAGGGGCCATCTATTGTTTGCCTGTATCCCGTCGCTACCGCGCTTGCAAGGACTTTGACAGCCCTTTTCTGTATGCTTACAGGTAACCTGTTTAAGTAATTGGCTGAGCATAGCAGGGCTGCTGCTGCGCCGTCTCCGATCGGTGAGCACATGGCACGCGTGAGCGGCCAGCTGACAACATAGTCGCTAAGCACCTTTTCAACCGGTACCTCAAACTGATATTGAGCTAAGGGGTTCAATGAACCGTGGAAGTGGTTTTTAGAGGCAACTGCTGCAATTTGCTCAAGCGTGGTGCCCCATTTCCACATATGCCATGCTGCCAGCGTGGCGTAAACATCCATGAGCAAGGTATGGTCGGTCTTCATGCCCCATTCTTTGTTGCTAAGCTCGCAAACCTTCCTGTACTGTTCTGCCAAACGGGGAAGTTCGGCTATATCTGTCCCACTGCCTATATTCTCTATAACCTTATCGAGATGGTTGGGGAAAAAGACCTTTTCGGCGCCTATGGCAAGAGAAAGGTCACACTGATCTGACAGAATGTCTTTCCAGGCCCCATTAAAAGCCACAGATCCGCTTGAACATGCGCTTTCAACGTTATATATCGGGATTGATTTGGGGAACAAACCTTCCTGGACGAGTGGAGCGAGAGCTATGTGACCCCTTAAGCTCATCTGACCGATAGAGCCAGGATCATTTTCTCTGGGCGGCATGCCAAATCCCCAACCGCAATTGGAAAACCAGGCAGATTGGATATCCGTGCCATCTATTGCAGCATCCTCTAGCACGCCAAGGAAAGCCATCCTGGTAAGGTCTTTTACCGATTTCTCGGTCCATCTCTTGAACTGCGTGGAGTAAGAACCGATAATGTATACCTCTTTCACCTGTTAACCTCCCTTTGTATCCCGATACTGAATAACTGAAATTTATATCATTGAGAATCCGCCATTTACCGAATATACCTGGCCGGTGATCCATGCCGCACTGTCGGATGCCAGAAAAATAACAAGTGCTGCTGGTTCCTGCGGCAGGCCCAGTCTGCGAAGCGGGTATGCTTTTATCAAACGTTGTTCTATTTCCGGCGTGATAAATGGCATGATTAACGGGGTCTTGGTCGCTCCCAGTGATACACAATTTATATTGATGCCATGCGTGCCGACTTCCCTGGCAAGCGCCTTGGAAAATCCCATAACCGCGGCTTTTGCAGCCGAGTACGTCGCCTGATAAGCTTGCCCTACTCTGCCCGCGTCAGAAACGATATTAATCACTTTGCCATATTTACGTTCGATCATATGGTTGATTATCTCTCGTGTACAATGCAGTACTCCGAAAAGGTTAACACCAAAATCAGCCATCCAGTCATCAGGTGTAGTCTCGTTGAAATTTTTTAAAACACCGAATCCCGCATTGTTCACAAGGATGTCAACTTTCCCGGAAATTTTTACTGCTTCTGCTATCATTTCTTTTACTTCTGCGTATTTGGTTATATCGGCTTTCATGGCAATAGTTTTGCCGGGCAAACCAGACAAAATTCTGGCCGTCTCTTCAGCTTTTTCCAGGACTAAATCAGCAACAATGGTTGTAGCCCCGGCTTCACAGAAAAGGCGTGTAATTTCACGGCCTACACCGCTTCCCCCACCGGTTACAACAGCAACTCTATCCTGAAAGTTTAAATGCATGGCAGCCCTCTCCTACGCTAACATACCGCAGTCGGTTACTTTAGTATGTTAATATGTTATTATATGAATAGATAAGTGTCAAGCAGCAGGTTAGAATGCTTATCTGCTTAATAGGATTAGCTGTAACATTTATGTTAATATTTATGGAAGCAGGCTAAGGGAGATTTAAATATGCCGAAACCCAAGATGACAATGAGGAAAGCGCGTGCTCTATCTACGAGGAGAAGAATATTCGATACCGCAGTATCTTTATTTACACAAAAGGGGTATTCCAAGGTAACCATTGACGATATTTGCAATAAAATGGGGCTCTCCAAGGGCGCTTTTTATAATTACTTCAAGTCCAAGGATCAGATAATTATGGAGGGTTTCATAGCATCGGATGAATACTACCGGACGGATGCCTTGAAAGAAATAGCCAGCTTAAAGGGCCGTGTTGATCAATTAGTGGCATACAATCGGCTGGTGCTAAAAAATATAACCAGGACCGGCAAACCTATTATGCAGGCCGTCTTTCACAGTGAGATGGGATTTAATAAAAAGGCATCTTACATTAACTCCGATAAAAGGTCGTTGTATACAGTTGGAGAATCACTCGTGGAGGAAGCCCAAAAAGCCGGAGAACTGAGGACTGATTTAAGCAGCAAACAGATCACAAACATAATAGTGCGAAGCCTTAGGGGACTGGTTTACGACTGGTGTCTTCCTGGAAGCAAATTTGATCTTGAAGAAGCTGGAGAAAAAGTATTAGAAGTCTTGATAGATGGTTTGTCTGCTCCTCAATGACCAGTTGTCCTCCCAAATCAGTACTCCTCTTTCTCTCAGTTGTTACTTAGTTAATCGCGACATTATATAAGCAACTGTAGCTGGCCCCCAAACAAAAGATCACAACCCACAATTATTCCGACTATGCTGACGGGCAAAGCAATATAAGGATAAGGGGCCAATAAATCTATTAATAATAAGCCAGCATAAATAATGCTCAAGATGAGCAATAATCCAATAATCATTTTTAACCATTTTCTCAGCCTATCTATCATGTTTTACTACTCCATCCTCTTAATCAGCATTGCCTAAAAAGCCCCTTAGCTGCACAAAAAGTAGCGGAGATGTGAGACATATTAGGCAAGGCTACAAATTGTCAAGTGTATTGCCGGCTGAAACACGCCTTTATGCGGACTATGGCCTGTTGACATACTTTGACGTATTAATTAAATTGAATTGTCGTGAGCATAAAATCGGAGCGCAGAGACGGTATTCTGGTGGTGGCTCTGGAAGGAAGGCTGGGCGCCTTCGAGGCTGCCAGGATGGGCAAAGAGCTTGAGGCCCTGATAAGGGAAGACGACCACTACCTGGTGCTGGATATGTCCGGCGCGCTGTATTTAAGCAGCGGCGGCATCAGGCTCCTTCTCTCCACGCATAAAAAACTGGCCGGTAGAAAAGGGCATCTATCCCTGTGTGGAATCACCGAGTTCCCGGCCCAGGTATTGAAAATGGCCGGTATGGAAGGCATGTTCCCCGCCTACACAACGGTGGAAGAGGCCGTTAAACATACCTCCCTGCTGAAAGATATGAAACGCTCCGAAAAGGACTGGAGGAACCTCCCCTGTTACCACCGGAACAATACCAGCTTTTACGTCTTCCATGTTACCGACCGTCCCGCCGTGTTGAAAACCGTGGGCGACCTGGCCAAGGTCATGAATGCCACCCTGGAGCCGCAAGATATCCGGCAGCGACGTTTCTCCGAGGCGGAGTATTCCATCGGCCTGGGCGCCCTGGGAGGCAGCCTCGAGGACTGCCTGCCGCTGCTGGGCGAAATGATGACCAGCGGCGGCATCATGGTCTGGCTGCCTACCGATGGTAACGATACGCCTGATTTTCTTATCCCTCAAAAAGATACGGGCGAGGTCTTGATCCATACCGGCCTTAATCTGGCTTTACATGGAGAGTTCAACGATATCATGCTGATAGGTGATGACGCCGGCGACAGGCCGATCTCCCTCAGCGAGCTGTACGAAGCCGTTTTCGATATCGCCCGGGAGCGGCAGGCGATTAACAGCAGCCTGATCAGCCTGGCCATGATCGCCGACCTGGATGTTCTCTTCAGCTCCGGCGTCAGGATATCGCCCATTAAAAAACATGCGCCGGCCAACAGAGGCCTGATCACCGACCCGGAGAATATCAACACCTGGATGGATATCAATCTGGAACCGAAGCTGCCCGGACGGACCATGATCAGCTTCGGAATCGGCCTTGACCTGACGGCCGACGTGTCACACCTGTCGAAGGCAGCTCTGGAAAATGCGTTCTACATGCATCCGGCCAATGCAGGCAGCAAGAAAATGATGCTGCATAACCACGGTATGGTTTTTGAGAACATGCAGTGGGAATCTACACTGGATCTGGACGAAGAGATCAGGAGGATCGCGCGGGCCGGCGAGTTTGTGGATATGCGTCACCTTCTGGATACGACCCGCATAAAACGCGCCGTTGCCGGCGTCTCATATATCTCTGATATAAAGCCTGAGTGAGAGACGGACGGCGTGTTGCTCAGTCGCTGCCCGACGAAACAGGGTATCCGGCCTCTTTCCAGGCGTTCCAGCCGCCCTTCAGTGCCCTGACGTTGGTGTAACCTTTGGCTATTAATAGAAGCGCAGCGCCGGCGCTTGTCTGATCGTTGGGACAGGAGCAGTAGATGACTATTTCTCTGTTTAGATCAGGCGGCGGCGCCCACTGCCCCGCCGTGATTTTATCGGGAGGAACCGCGATGGCGCCTTTGATATGCGCCGTCTTGAATTGTTCTTCCACATCCCTTCTGGAATCGACAATAAGGATGTCCGACCCGCTGTTCATCTTCTGTAACAGCTCGTCTATGCTCATGCGGGGCGCCCGGTCCGAAGGCGCCGAAGTTGTGTTATCTACCGGGGTGGAAGTTGACGGGGTGGTGGAATCGGCTGTACCGGCAACGCAGCCGGATAAAACCAGGGATGTGAGAAGCGCTACCGTAATCAACTTGAAGCTCATCTCAGACAGAACCTCCAGCGAAGCAATATTCGAGTCTGAATTGGATTATAGCTCTGTTGTGCAGGGCTACCAAATTGCGTCAGATTCACACAAAGGCGGACTGATATGTCTGAATGATTACGCAGGCGATTCACGGCTTTCGTACTGCTGCGCCGCCTCGATCTCGATTTTCATCTTGTCCCAGTGTTTGGTCCAGTATCTCTGGGGATAGTCCACGCTGAAATAGAGCAGAACGAGCACCGCCGGCCAGCCCATCAGGAAATCGAGCAGCTTGCCGGTCCCTACATGTAAAGCAATGGTATAGCTGATCAACAAGCCCTGAAGCACATAAAACATACCCCAGACTATGTTAATATCGAACCAGGCCTTGAAAAAGAACTTGCTTTTGCCGAATTTCGCCTCGGTGCGTTCGATAGTCTCTTTGCCGACCAGGGACATGACAAAAGGCCTGGGCCTGAGCATGGAGCCGATGAAAATCAGGCCGAGTATGGTGCTGTCCAGCGAGGGCACCAGTGTGAAAAAAGGGTGCTGCGGCGCCAGGAATGCGGCGATTGTCTGGGTGAGTATCATGATGAAGGTGATTATGGCAAACATGCTGACGGTACGCAGTGTAATCAGGCTTATTGCTGCCACCAGTATAAGCCAGGACAGTGCAATGTAAACACCTGTAAGGGGGACTCCCATCATCGAGCAGATCTCGAGGATCAGCATTGGTGCGAACATGCAAAGCAGGAAGTCACGCCAGTTAATGCGGGAGAGATTCAGTTTGAAGGTTTCCCATGCCGTTATACGATTATCGGCCATATTTCACATATTCCCCAACAGGTTTTAAATAAGCGACTTCATATTTTACTCAAGAATGGAATTATATTATAAGGCATTAGCCATAGCCAGCTTTTATCGAGTTTTATTGGTCTGCCAGCTGTCCTGAAAAATTTGGCGATTGTTGCCTCATCTATTCTCGCCACTTACCGAAGGATATGCGGTATATTAAGTAGTCCCACGAGTTGCCCAACAGGTTGCCGAGACGAATCATCTTGAGCATCAGGTGAATGGCCTCTGTTTTTTCAACGCCGTACGCCTGCTGCAATCTTCGGACAGCTTCGGGGTCAGGATGGGCATCGGATTCAGCCCAATGCTGCGCATATACTACGGCCACAGCCTCCTCTTCGGGACAGCCGGCCAAAGATCCTGATAATAGCCGGCTTATCTCTTCCGGAGTAATCCCACTTTTCAATGCTTGCCTGGCATGGTGGTAGGAACAATAACGGCAGCCGTTTACCGCGGTGACGGTCAGCATGAGCCTTTCCTGGAAGGCAGCTGATATTAATTTCTTGTTCGTTACTTCCTTCAACCGGTTCATGTTTCTGATTGGAAAACATAAGTCGCTGAAGAGATCTTTCGGGTTCTTATATGTTCTTTTATTGAATTTCATTACTGGAACCTTGCCAATGCCAACCCTTCCGGGGACAACGACGAACCTACCGGGTGCTTGCACAACCGGGGTATTGCTCTGCGCTTCCTGTCAGGGTTTCCCGGTTATTTCAGCTCGAGGTTTCAGGATATATTAAAGAAGGCGACAGAAGAAGTTATCACGCTCAGTTGAAAAATTTAAGGAAACTGTATAGCTCTCCCGGATCGGCGCCACTTACCATGATATCTCCATTGGAGACTGCCTTTTGAGGATCGAGCTTTCCCAGGACTATATTCTTCCACACCAGGGATTCAGCGGTGAGGGTGAATTCTGGATTATCCGGGATCTGCGGCTGAACCTCTAAGATACCTCGGCGAAGGGTCATGGTGTAGTCGGCAGGCTCCGTAGTGTCAGCGACGTCAGTTAAGTGGAGGCCGACGACGATATTTTCGTCCAGGGATTTAGAAGCGTTTAGACTAACAGCCATGATTCCGAATAGAGTATCCATGGGCATGGGGGCAACAAGGGCATCGTCGATATTACTGAAGGCGGGGATCGGGATGCTTACCTGTCCCGTCTCGTCAAGATACTCGGACAAGATGTAGTTGCGCGTTTGAGCGTTGTACGTTTCTTCAGCCAGCGAAAGCATTGCTGAGTTCTTCACCGCGCGTGCTCCAGTATGGTCCGGATTGAGCACGAGTACATCATCCGCGAGTATCAGCGCCCATTTCAGCTTACCTTCATCCAGGGCTTTCCGGGCTTTGGCTGCAAGTTGCTCTACCCCACCGGCCAACTCGGCCATTTCCCCGGCCTCTTCATTCAGAGATATGGGGAACAGATCTCTGGATTTACCGGTATACCAGCCCAGGTATTGCAGGAAAATTTGGCAGATATCTCGATCCACTTGACCAAAATATTCCTGCAGATAAGGCTCATTGGCAAGGTGAGGCGGCAGCTTGACGACTTCAATGATTTCCTTGGGAGTCAATCCCTTGTTCATGTTTTGTACCGTCTGGTCATGAACAAACTGAAGCCCGTCACGATAGTTGGTGAGTGTGCGGCTGATATTCTCCGCACCGACCAGCGGCTTGCCGCCATGGATTAATACCAGATATTCAGCATTCAGACTTCTCATCCTATCCAGGCTCTTTATGTAATCCAGCGGGTTCCGGAACGAAGCGCCACGCATTGTTGTGATTGCAGGAAAAGACTTATAGAAGTCACCTATTTGCACCAGGACCTTCTTCTCCGGCAACCACACGCAGATTATGTCAGAGGTCTCACCAGGTACGTGTAGTAGAACGAGATCCACCCCGGCGATATTTGTCTCCAGTTTATCCTGGACAGTCTTGGTTGGCGGCAGGTAACCCGAGGGGCCTGGAATTGAGAAAGGGAAAATACCTCCATTGACAAAGTAGCCAGGGTCCTGCTGGAACTTTATACCCATGTATTTAATTGCTCGATAAGCCTTCATGGGAAAGATCACACTGTATACTGCACCTGGTGGGCTGAAGAGGTTCTTTGCAAGACTCTCATGAGCGATAATCTCCGGAGAGTCGTTGCCGGCAAAGACCGCAGCTCCGTGGATATGGCAGTCATGATAATGCGTATAGATAATCGCCTTTACAGGCTTTTTGGAGAAGATATTGTCCAGTTGCTCGTTATACGCTGCTTTTACTACTTTTGCAGCCGTTTCACTCTCCGCTGGATCAATAACAATCAGCCCGTCGGTTCCCTCTATCAAGACCGGGTTGGCTCGAGCGTAGCCTACAGCGACATAAACCCCATCTGTCACCTCGCAAATATTCTGCTCAAAATCTTTGGAGAGTTCGACCAGCTTGGGGTTGGCGGGGACTACCGCCGGTTCGAAGCCCGTCTCTGGTTTGGAGACTACCGCCGGTTCAGAGACAGGTGCGTTGCAGCCTACCAGGAAGATGATACACGCTACCATTGCAAGAAACGTCATTGTTTTCATTTTCCCATCCTCCATACATATTGTGGTTTCAGCATATCCCTTCCGCTGATTTCATGCAACCAGCCGGGCGATCAGACCTATCAGTTATCTGCCGATGCCTCGCCTGCTGTCGATAGTACCATGGAGTTATTGACATTGCCGAATCTGGAGTATAATCTTGATAAAAATTGACGAGGTAGAAGATATGAATAAACTTTGCTTTGCTCTTATAGCAGGCATACTGCTTGTCACTGCATGTGTAACTCCGGCGCAGCCCGCCAAACTGCGCGTTATCACCGAGGAATATCCTCCTTTCAATTACACCGATGCCGGCGGTAACCTGGTCGGTTCATCCACCGAGGCGGTCAAAGGGATAATCAACAGGCTGGGCGAGAACATAACCATCGAAGTTATGCCTTGGGCCCGGGCTTATGAGACGGTGCTGGGGGAGCCCGACACGGCGCTTTATTCCATGGCCAGGACACCCGAGAGAGAAAACGTTTTTATGTGGGTGGGCCCAATAGGTTCATACGAAAACTGGCTCTATGCTAAAAAGGGCTCAAATGTTAGATGCAGCAGTCTGGACGAGGCCAAAGCGGTCAAATGCATAGCCGTGGTTAAGGATGAAGCGGGCCAGCAGAAGCTGGCGCAGCAGGGATTCATTAACATTGTCTATACAGATTCCATCGCCGACGGCCTCAAGAATCTGGCGGAGGGAGAGGTGGACCTCTGGCTGGGACCGGGCGCCGAAGTGGAATTGGTGGCGAAGCAGGCCGGCGTAGATGCGGCTCAGATCGAGGCGGTAGCCTTTGTGCATAAGGTCGACCTGTACATTGCTTTTAATAAGAACACGCCTTATGCAACCGTGCTTGCCTGGCAGAATGCGCTCGATTCTTTGAAAAAATAGCGCATATACCCGATCAATGCCGGGGTTTCAGGAACCAGTAACGAAATCGTACGGACCGCCTGTTCGCACACGTTCCTTTCCTGTTGCCTGCTGCGATTTTCAGCATCGTGGCAAGTTGTTTTGTGCGTGCAACCTTTTTGCATCCACTGCGTTATGAGTTAAACTGTGTTACATGCCCGATCGTATGACGTCTGATACTTCGCTTTCGCCGGACCAGTTGCAGGCGGAAAAGGAGCTGGTCAAGCGCGCCCAGCACAGCCCGGAGGCCTTCGGAGAACTGTACGAGGTCTACTACCGGCGCATTTTCAACTATGCTCTGAAACGCACCGCCAGCGTTCAGCTTGCACTTGACATAACATCGATAACCTTTCTCAAAGCTTTCTCTCAGATTAAAAAGTATCGCTGGAGGGACGTGCCCTTCGCAGCCTGGCTTTACCGTATCGCCAGCAACGAGGTTAATGACCATTACCGCAGGGAAGGTGGAAGGAGGGTATCCAGCATTGAATCCATTGCTGAGCTGGCGGATACCGGCGGCTATATCGATGAGATAAATCAGGCTGAGGAAGAGCTGAGCCGGCATGAGGAATTCATCACGCTGCACCGGAAGATAGCCGAGCTGCCCTTTATTTATCAGGAGGTGATAGCTCTCAAGTTCTTCGAAAAAAAGAAGATACGCGAGATGGTGAAGATACTGGGCAAGAAAGAGGGCACCATCAAGTCGCTGCTGCACAGGGGGGTCGAAAAGCTGCGCGAACAAATGAAGTGATGCAACTTTTTATGATAAAACACATTATATTATTGGACGGAAGCACAGTGTTATGAAAAGAGAAGCGCTTATCAGGATGCTGGAGAGCACTGATCTGCCCGACCTGATGGTAGCGGGCCACAAAAGCAGCCTGCGAAAGGCGCTGCTGGGAGGCGCCTGTACGGAAGCTCTGGCAGCGGCAGGAAGCCGGACATCGCCGGGGAACATCTTTCAGGGCTGGCTGGACTGGCTGCGTGCGCCGGCCTGGAGAATGGCCGCAGCCAGCGGACTGGCGCTGTTCATTGTCGCAGCCGTGCTCTCGCTGTCCATTTATCTGGCCGACCCTTCCCCTTCGGCGGTCGCAGCTGACGTGGTCAAAAGGGATCCCGGCATACAGCAGCGTTTGAATGGCAGCGGGGAGATAATCATAATGCGCGTGGATATCAGGGACGGTATGGCCAGCGTGATCTGCGGGCGCTGCATGGGTGATTTAATCGAAGCCGATGTGGATATAAACGTCAAAACGGTGGTAAGCGCACGGCGCTACGAGGGACTTTTTATGCCTGAACTGGAGCAGGAAGCCCGTGAACGCGCGGTGGAAATCGCCACTGCCGATGAAAGGGTGAAAAGCATTATGGACAGGGGCGGAAATGTGGACAGGGTCTTCCCCATTTTCTCCTCCGTCTCCAATATGTCGATTATGGGCGGTTCTGTTCTAAAAGTCACGCCGGCCGCCGCGCAGGCCATCGTGTCGGTACAGCTCGATGCGAAAACCTGGCTGGCTCTGGTCGACCTCGAGGAAGGCCGCATTGAGCGTATCACGGAGCCGGAAGCGGGCAACACCTACTATTACGAAATATTCTACAGGCCGCAGAATCTTTAGTCTTAATTACGGATATCGAATACCGGGAGGTTATAAATGTCTTTATCACAAATTTGCCGCGGACGGCGCAGTATGATCGCAACGCCGACCGCTGCCTTATTAATCGTAGCGCTCCTGGTCTCCGGCTGCAGCGCGGGGTCAGTTTCCACCGAGCAGAAGTCACTTAACCTTCCTTCTTCAACGGCGACGGTGCAGGTGACGCCGCTCTACGATGAAGGCACGGTTGTTTCGCTGTATGAGAGGTGCATACCAGCCGTGGTACAGGTGGAATCCGAGACAACTATCTCGTCCAAGTTGCTTGGCCCCTTCGGCCTGGATATACCCAATATGAGGGGACAGGGATCGGGCTTTATCATCGATACGGAAGGCCATATCCTGACAAACAACCACGTGGTGGATAAGGCTTCAACCGTCAAGGTCGTGCTCAGCGATGGTACCGAACTGCAGGGAAAGGTCATCGGTGTTGACCGCAACAACGACGTTGCGCTGTTGCAGATCGACGCTTCCAGGGCGCCGAACATGGCGTACCTGGCGCTGGCCGATTCCAGCAAGGTCAAACCAGGCCAGATGGCCCTGGCACTGGGTTCGCCCTACGGGCTGCAGGGCTCTATCACCATCGGCATTATCAGCGGCACCGGCAGGTCCATACCCAATTCCAACAGCCGTAATATAACGGATATTATACAAACGGACGCAGCAATCAATCCCGGCAATTCCGGAGGTCCGCTGCTCAACTCACAGGGAGAAGTGATCGGCATCAATACAGCCATAGAGGCCTCAGCCAACGGGGTGGGATTTGCGATCCCTATCAATACAGCCAGGCAAGCGCTGCCCGAGCTGCTCAAGGGCAGTACGATCAGGACCCCCTGGCTCGGCATAGAAGGCATGCCCGTTAGCCGGGACCTGGCTGACAAGCTTGATCTTAAAGCTACCAAGGGCGTGTATGTTGTCGGCGTTATGACCGGCAGTCCTGCGGACAAAGCCGGTTTGGTGGAAAGCGGCAGGAATGAGCAGAACGAACCTGCGGCAGGTGGGGATATCATTATGGCAGTGGATGAAACCGCTGTTGCCAAAGTGGACGATATCCTTTCCTACTTCAACGGTAAGAAGCCGGGAGATAAAGTGACCCTCTCCATACAGAGAGGGGATCAGCAGATATCGGCGCCGGTCGAGCTGGCCGAATGGCCCGACAGGCTGCCGGGTTACTATGAGTTCGACCAGGGGAGCGGCCAGGATTGGATGCCCGCGCCGGACTCCGAGCAGTTCGAATTCAAATTCGGACCTTTCGAGTTCCGCTCCAAGTAAAACGCAGGCGGGCACAGCTAAAGCAATGCCCCTGCAGGTACGCTACAGGAATTTCTGCATCCAGACGACATCGAAATCTTGGTCGAACTTCTGCCCGATGCGCTGGAAGCGTCCGCACTCTTTGAACCCGTGTTTGAGGTGGAAATTGAGGCTGACCTCGTTGAGGGACGATATATTGGCCAGCAGTGTTTCCACACCGGCGGCCCTGGCCTCAATCATAATGGTCTCCATAAAGCGGGCGCCCAGTCCCCTGCGCTCATGTTGGGGAAGGACGAAGTAGGTTATCTCCCCGGCCCGATTGAATGCCTCGGCAACCTGATGGTGTCTCAGCAGGGCGAAGCCTATCACCTCTTTATCCGGAGTCTCAGCCACGAAGAAAGCTCCGGCGCGGCTCATATTTTTGAGCAGGTCGAAGATCTCAGGCCCCACTTTTTTATCCGGGTATGCTGCGAAGCTGTTCTCTACGAAATGGTTGAAGATGCCCGTAACGGCGCTGCGGTCCGCCTCCCGTACCCGTCTTATCTCATATGCCTGCATCGCTCAAAACCCCTGTAAAAAGCGTGAGTTAAAGAGCTATCGACTCCGGCCTTTCGCCCGTTGCAGCCGTACTGTCTTCTCTGGCCAGCCAGGACAGGATGAGGGACGCCACGCACATGGCGGCGCCCACGAGACAGGCGGCGCTGAAGCCCATCACAAGTACATTTGTAGGCACACCTGCAACGGCCTGCTCGGAGCCCAGGTCGGCGGATGGTATGAAGGCCGAAAACACGGTCTCAAAGATGGCCACGCCCAGCACCATACCCAGGTTTTGCATGGCCCTGGACGCCGCCGATGCTTCGCCCTGGTTATCGGCCGGTATGGATCCCAGCATTAGGCTGTTGTTGGGTGAGACGAATGTGCCCATGGATACGCCGACCCATGCCAGATAAACCATCATGGGAATGAGGGAGGGAAGTCCCATCGTAAACGCCAGGAAAACCAGGCCTGCGGCGGCGGAGACCATCCCGGCGCAGCACAGCACACGCCTGCCGATCCGGTCGGACAGCCGTCCCATGTAAAGGCTGGTGGCGATATATACAACGGAGCTGATAAGGAAGATGGAGCCGATCATGCTGGATGAAAGGCCATGGATCATGGTCAGGTAGAAGGGGAAGAGGAAGTTGCCTCCGGAGTACATACTCCAGGCGGCCAGCGCGGCGAACGATCCGAAGCCGAAGCTGGCGAACTTGAAAAGCGACATGTCGAGCAGGGGATCGCGGCACCTCTTCTCCCATAGTACAAACGCTATGAAAAGTATGGCGGAGAGGGTGAATGAGCCCCAGATGCCCCAGTGGTCCCAGCCGAACTGCTGGCCCCGGTTGATCGCTCCCACAAGGAGCGCCAGCGCAAAAAAGCTCATCAGGGCGCCGGCGATATCGAAGGGCGGAAGTTTGACGCCTTTTTTGCGGCGAACACGGTCGTCGGGCATCACCTTAAGCGCCACGATGACGGCGAGGATACCGACCGGCACATTGAACCAGAATATCCAGTGCCAGTCCAGGTACTGTGTGATAAAGCCTCCCATAGGCGCGCCGATGATCACGCCCATGCCGGCCCCGGTCGAGGTGATGCCGAAAGCCCAGCCGCGCTTGCCCGGCGGTATGTACCTGATTATCATGGCCATCCCCA
Organism: Dehalococcoidia bacterium; assembly: GCA_016930155.1. GTDB lineage: Bacteria > Chloroflexota > Dehalococcoidia > GIF9 > UBA5629 > CAIMUM01. The sequence goes on from JAFGHL010000119.1 coordinate 17,284, forward strand.
CCGCGTAAAGCATGGCGGCGCCGAATCCCTGTATGCAGCGCGCGCCTGAGAGCAGGTACAGGGTGGGCGCCAGTCCGCTCAGGAAAGAGCCTATGGCGAACAGCGCGAATCCGGCGACAAACACGACTTTGAAGCCTGTCCTCTCCCCGATCTTGCCGAAGATAAGCAGGGTGCTTGTGATGACCAGCAGGTATGAAAGCGTGATAAGCGCGGCATCGGTGGGGCTGGCATTGAAATCCGACGCTATGGTGGGCAGCGCCACGTTGACAATATAGGTATCCAGCGCAGCCATAAACGCTGCAAATGCCACGCTTATGACGATCCAGAGCTGACGTCGGCTGTCCTGCACGATAAAATCAGTCATTTTCAACCTCTGATTGAAGCCTGCCGGCGCTTGTTAAAGGAGATTATAACAGAAGGGCATCTTTTGGGTGATGCCCTTCTGTTTAACTTATCTGTTTGAGCGGTTTATTTGGCCGGCTGCGGCGGCGCCGGGTTCACCAGATCGCCCGTCAACTTGCCCGGGATCTCTTTGACCAGCTCATCCACCGACCAGAAGCCCTCGGCCTTGTTGATCTCCTTGATCAGTGCAGGCTCGGAGTACAGGCCGATCTGGTTGAGGTTGATGAAGAGCGTCCTGCCATTGATATTGGCAGCCTCGTCCGTGCAGAGGAAAACCACTACAGGGGCGATATTCTCGGGCTTGGAGGCGAACATCTGGCTGATCATGGCCTCGAACTGCGCCTTATCGGTGATACCCGCCGCTGCGGCCCTCTTCTCCCAGGCTGCCTTGAGCTCGGGTGTAACCGTCATGCGGGTGGCTGCGTTGGGCCGGATGGCATTGCAGGTTACGCCGTATTTGCCCATGTCCAGCGCCACCGAGCGTGTGAATCCGACGATGCCCTCTTTGGCTGCGCTGTAGTTGGTCTGGCCCATGTTGCCCAGGCCCGCGATGGAGGACGTGTTGATGATGCGTCCCCACCTCTGCTGGCGCATATAGGGGGCTGCAGCCCTGGCGCAGTAAAAATGTCCGTAGAGGTGTATCTTGAGGATGATATCCCACTCTTCCTCGCTCATATTGAAGAGCATGCGGTCGCGCAGGATGCCAGCGTTGTTGACCAGGATATCGATGCGGCCGAACTTATCGACAGCGGTCTTTACGATATTCTCGCCGCCGGCCCAGGTGGCCACAGAATCAAAATTGGGTACGGCCTCGCCGCCCAGCTTCTTGATCTCCTGGCAGACTTCCTCCGCCGGGCTGGCCGATTTGCCGGAACCGTCCGAAGCTGCTCCGAGGTCGTTGACTACGACCTTGGCGCCCTCAGCCGCCAGCGCCATGGCCTCGGCACGGCCGATGCCGCGTCCCGAACCCGTTACGATTGCTACCTTGCCATTTAGCCTGTTACCCATATTGAATCACACTCCTTATTTTTATTAGTTGTGAGCAAAACCCTGCATATTCTACACCAACGGGGCAACGGCTGCACATCATTGACTTGCCCGTCAATGATTATGAACTCGATCGTGCTATTGTTTGTGCTGTCGCAGGGCCGAGGCGATCTCCTGGACAGATAGTCTTCTGAAACTTCCTTCAGCCAGGTCGCCCAGCCTGAGATTTCCCATCCTGACACGTTTTAAGGCTTTGACGGTATATCCGAGATGGGCGAACATGCGCCTGACCTGGCGGTTGCGTCCCTCGTGGATGGTGATGCTGTAATTGTAGGGCGGCTCGTAGTTGACCTCCTTAACCCCGGCCGGAGCGGTGGCGCCGTCGTCCAGCAGCACGCCCTTTTCCAGAAGGTCCTTTTCCTGCCGGCTGAGCGTAGCTTCTATGTGCACAAGGTATTCCTTTCCCAGCTCGAAGCGGGGATGCGTCAGGCGGTAGGTAAGGTTGCCGTCATTGGTCAGCAGGAGCAGTCCGGTGGTATCGTGATCCAGTCTTCCCACAGGATACAATCCCAGTCCGCGGTATTCAGCGGGGAGGATGTCGAGGACGGTCTGCCTGCCGCGGTCGTCGCTGGTGGTGGTCAGCAGGTTCAGCGGTTTGTTCAACATGAGCACAATTCTGGCCCTGGCATGGAAAGAGACAGGTTTGCCGTCGAAGGTGATCCTGTCCGCCTGCGGGTAGACCGGCATCGTGTAGCTTTCGGCCTGCTTCCCGTTGACGGCAACGCGGCCGACCTTGATGGCGGCGACTACCTGGCGCCTGGCGCCCAGGCCGGCTTCAACCATGTACCTGAGCAGGGGGATGGATTCCATGCTTCAAATAATAGCATACGGCGTTTTCGGATGTAGGGGTGTAGCTTTAGCTGCGCCCGAGCGAAATAATAACGTATCCAACGGTTTACGCGAGCGGGTTTAAAAACCCGCCCCTACGTTTTGCAGTGTAGGGGCGTACCTTCAGGTGCGCCCGTAATGGATGGCGCAGCGTTGGATCCACGCCCGGCAGTCCGGTGGGAGAAGCCCTTTCAGGTTGAGTAAAGCTTCGTTTTCTACCGACATGACATGCTCTTTAAATGAAGAAACTTGCCTTCGAGCGGTAGGCCATTTCCAGCATGGTTGCCACGCCGCAGGCCGGTTGTACACCGTCGATCAGGTTTTCTTTCTTGATTTCCATTACTTCCATGCTCATCTGGCACGGTAGAAGCTTGACTCCCAGGTCCATGGCGGTTTGACGCAGCTCGGTCAGGGGTGTGATCTCATGCATTTTCAGCATTTGTTTGAACATCCACCTCCCCATGCCCCAGAAGTTGAAGCGGGAGGGGCCGATGCGTTCGATGCCTCCGCGGTTCAGCAGGCCCATCATTCTGCCGAAGAAGCTGTCTCCGGTCAGGTTGCCCTTCTGGATGGCCTTGATGCCCCAGAAGGTGAAGAACATGCTGGCCTCTTTGCCCAGAGCTGCGGCGCCTATGGCGATGTTGAAGGCCGCCATGGCTTTATCCATATCGCCGCTGAAAACTATAATGGTTACGCCATCTGCTGCATCGTTCATTTCCAATCGCTCCCCCTTACACTGGAATTAGCCACGTGACTATAATAACATATACGCCTTGTGAGCTTTGTGTTGGACGGGCTGGTATGGGCGGCTTGGATGCTGTGCTAAAATATACTAAGTATTTTGATCGACAGGGTTGGATATGAACAGAAGATGTTTTAATATAGCGGCACTTACGATTGTTGTTATCTCTTTGATTGTGCCTGCGGCGGCCTGCCAATCGCAGGGAACCAGTGTGGGCAATGTCATCATTCAGGCCTGCAATGGGATACGTGAATGGTTCATCATGCAGGGGGCAGGCGACCGTATTGAGAAGATACGCAAGGGGGATGGCGTTATACAGGTGCTGGATGAAAATAACGTTCCGGTTAGGGGAGCACGCGTATACTACGAGCAGCAGAGCCATGATTTCCTTTTTGGAATCGGCCTGGCGCCGCTGGCCAAAAACGGGCCTACGGCGGTAAACCGGGAATGGGCTGAAGCCGCAAGCGCGCTTTTTAATTACGGCACCGCGCCTTTTTACTGGGATAGTTACGAGCCAACCGAGGGGAAGACTTCGGCCGTCATGCTCAAGATGATTGCGGAATGGGCCGGGCAAAGGGGTATCACGATAAAGGGGCATCCTCTGATATGGGCGGAATCGGTTCCGAACTGGGCGCCCGTCAATGCAGATGATATGCAACAGGAGCAGGAGAAGCGGGTCAAGGAGATCGCCGGTGAATTCTGCGGATGGATCGACTATTGGGATGTCGTGAATGAGCCGACCATGGGCGCGCAGGTGAGCACTCCTGTGGGTAAGTGGATGGCCCAACGCACGCTGGCATCTGTCTGCGCCGATGCGCTGGCCTGGGCCCGATCGGCATGCCCGACTTCGACGCTCATAATCAACGATTTCCGCACCGACCAGGATTACCGCGACCTGCTCCAGGAAGTTGTGCGGCAGAAGGGTAAATACGATGCCATAGGCATACAGACGCACATGCATCGCGGCAACTGGCCTTTATATCAGGTTTGGGATACCTGTGAAAGGTTCAACGATTTAGATACCCCCATACATTTAACTGAGGTGACCGTGCTGAGCGGCAATCCCAAAACGGGTATATCGTCGCAGGAGCAGCCGTCCGAATGGCCGACCACGGCGGCCGGCGAGATCGAGCAGGCCGATTATGCGGAAAAGTTCTATATACTGCTCTTCAGCCATCCTTCCGTGCAGGCCATAACATGGTGGGACCTCTCCGACTACGGCGCCTGGCAGGGGGCGCCGGCCGGGTTGCTGCGGACGGATATGACGGAAAAGCCGGCCTACAACCGTCTTCTTACTCTTATACGTGATAAATGGTGGTCGCGCGGCGATGTGTATACGGGCGATGACGGCATCGCACGGGTGCGCGGTTTCTATGGCACCTACGATATAATCGTTGAGAAAGAAGGCAAGAGGACTGCGACAGCTCTCCATATCGCCGGTGGGCTGGACAACAGGCTCAAGGTTAATCTGGATGGATACAGTCAACCGCCGCCCACACCGCTCTACGAGATGATCTGGCCCTACGTGCTGGCGGCGGCCGTCATTGCGTTGATCGTCCTGGTCGGGCGCTGGATCGCCAGGATCAGGCGACGCATTTAAACCAGGCGCTTGTGAGGTGAACCGATGGATACTATTGAAGCAATCGTGACGCGCAGAAGCATCAGAAAATATACGGATAACCGTGTGCCTGCAGAGGTTGTCGAGCAACTCCTGCGGGCCGGCATGGCCGCCCCTTCGGCAGCCAATGAGCAGCCCTGGCATTTCGTGGTTATTACCGAGCGCAAGACGCTCATCCAGGTGCCGTCATTCCATCCCCATTCACACATGCTGAAGGAGGCGGCGCTGGCCATACTGGTATGCAACGACAGCGGCCTCGAGCTGACCAGGGGCAGGGGTGTGCTGGACTGCTCGGCGGCCACGCAAAACATCCTGCTGGCGGCCCATGATTTGGGTTTGGGGGCAGTTTGGGTCGGCATTTATCCGGTGGAAGAACGGATGAACGGCATGAGGAAATTGCTCAACATGCCGACCAGGATAGTGCCGATCTCGCTTATATCCATTGGCTATCCGGATGAGAGGCCGCGCATGGAGGACAGGTTCAAACCCGAACGCGTGCACTTCGAGCGCTGGATGGGTTCCCCCGATATCAGGCCGGTCAGGGCGGCCAAAAGCAAGAAATAGATCCAGCGCCGTTGCCGGACTCAGCAAAAGCTGACGGGTTTTGTATAATCAGCGGTCTTGCAGGCCTGTAGCTCCATTGTGAGGGTGCCTGATTTGCATTCAGGTAAGGGGTTCGAATCTTCCTAGGTCCACCACAGTGGTCATATTTCCCACAGGTTGACCGCTTGTTAGCAGGTGGTTTTAACAGGGAAACACCGGTATTTTTGCCGTCCGAACTGCAGTGCCCTCTTAAAAGATCACCATAGTCGGTATTTTCTTGCCTGTTGACAAAAAGCCTTAATCATCTATAATTAAAAATGATAATGAGTCGCAATCGCAATATCGGAAATCTAATTCAGGGGCATCCGCTCACTTCTAAAAGGCGCCTGCTATTGGAATTACTGCAGAAAGCCGATGGGCATTTGGATGCCAAGACACTTTATCGCCGTGCAAGTGCCAGAGATGAATCTATAAGTCCGGCAACAGTATATCGAAATCTCAACCTTTTCAAGGAAATAGGCCTGATCGATGAGATGAGATTGGACAAAGTACGATGCTGTTATGAGATTAAGCAAACCTCGCAACATCAGCATCTGATCTGTCAGGGATGCGGCAAGATAATTGAGTTTAAAAGTCCGCTGGTTAAGAAGTTGGTAGATGCGGTAAAGAATAAATACAAGTTTAGAATCGATAAGATTGAACTGTATCTGGAAGGCTGTTGTCAGGGGTGCAGTGACAAACATAAAGAGACATCGCTATGAAAGAAATAAAAGAAGAGGATTTTGAGGGAGAAGTTCTCAAATGCGCTTTGCCGGTGTTCGCCTGCTTCACTACTGAGCGGTGTCGCAGTTGTTATCCGACATGTCTTATAGCTGATGAATTATCAAAAAGGTATGGGAGTAGTGTTAAGTTTGTCAGAATAAATGCGGAGAATAGCCCGGAGTTGTCGTATAGATTTCATATAATCGCCATACCAACTATACTCATATTTTCAAACTCTCAACTGATGGAGAAACGCGTCGGATACCAGGAGCGCGGATTATTGAAACGCTTGCTCGATAATGTGGCTCAGTTGCATGCGGGTCAACCAGATAGCGAATAGAGGGGAGGGTGCCCGTATTCTTTGATAAATCGAATGGATATCAAGAGGCAATATATGCTTTTGATAGATGACACCTATACCGGCGAGTGGAAAGTAATTTGTGAAAATATACTTGATTAAGCGTGTAAGACAGACATCAGGGATTTGTTTAAATGAGGAGGTAATGAAATGGAAGAACGAGATGTGGTTATTATCGGAGCAGGTCCCGCTGGTTTATCAGCGGCAATATTTACCAGGCTTGATGGATGGAGCACACTTGTTTTGGAGTCTAACTGGGTGGGTGGACAGGCTGCCATAGCTTACACGGTATCCAATTATCCCGGTTTTGTACCGGGTGACGGAGCTATTCTTGTAGAGAATCTTGAAAAACAAGCAACTTCGTCACCTCCTCAAGGGGTTGGAGCAGAGCTGCGGCGGGAAAATGTGGTAAGAATAAATGCCGATGAGAGAATCGTGATTACAGAGGCAGCTCAATATAGAGGAAAGGTAATTATCATAGCTACGGGCAGTACAATGCAGAAGCTTGGTATACCGGGTGAGGATATATTTAGAGGTAAAGGCGTGTCTTATTATGCTAAAAGAGATGTTGGCCAGCTTGCCGGGAAAAGGGTATTGGTTGTTGGTGGGGGGAATTCAACAGTCAAGAGCGCAATAGTAGCCAAAGCCGCCGGAGCTGCATGGATTGGCCTGGCACATCGAAGAGAGGCACTTAGAGCATATCCCAACATGATAAAAAGGCTTGAAAAGGAAAATATCGAAATCAGGTATAACACTGAGGTCGTGGAGATAAAAGGGAATGGCAAGGTTAACAGCACGGTAGTTGTTAATAATAAAAACGGAGATAAAGAGGAAATTGCAGTGGACTGGGTGATTATCTGTGTCGGGACAGAGCCTGATGTTCAAGTGGCGCGGCAAGCCGGGTTGGAGATAAAAGGAAGCAGCGTTCTGGTCAACGAAAAAATGATGACCGGCAAAAACGGAATATTTGCTTGTGGTGAAGCTGCAGGCGCTGACCGGCGTCTCATTACCTGTATAAACAGCGGCGCTCTGGCCGGTGTATCGGCAAGTGAGTATCTGGCATTGGAAAGAGTGCGGAAAGGCGATATGTTTAATGGCGCTATAAACGGCAAATACGCGGATGAGTATCTATCGATGCTTTGATATAAGATTTTAGAAATGGACGATAAGTGAACGATAAATTAAAATTAACTCCCTGAAGTTAAATCAGGTTAAATACAAGGGGATTTTTTCTCGGGCATGGTCAACATGATTGAAATAACAGATATGCCGATCTCGCCGGAAGCAATAGTAAACAAAACCATAAGTGATGACAGCGGCTGTGTAGTAAGTTACATCGGCGTGATTCGCAACCATTCCAACGGTCAATCTGTCAAGGCTGTGGAATATAGTGACTCAAGTGGCAAGGCGGCCGGTATATTAAATGAAATCGCCGGCAACGCAAAGGAAAAGTGGCAATTAAAAAATGTGGCAATATCGCATAGAATAGGAAAGCTGAGAGTGGGAGATATAAATCTCGTCATAGCGGTGGCCTCAGAACATCGCCTTGAAGGTTTCGCTGCTTGCCAATACATTATTGATCAGTTTAAAGAGAGACTGCCCACACGCAAGATCGAAACCTACCATTAGGTCTACCGCGCAGGCAGAGATAGATCAGATTGTTTATGGATATCAATTGAATTGGATAGAAAAATGAGTATAAGGAGTATTGAGGATGGCAAACTGGGGTAAAGAGTTCCCGCCACTGGTAAGTAACAGACTCAACAAAATAGGCGAAGTTACGCAGGAAGAGAAGATACAGCTTAAAGAGTTTGAGAAACTGGATTCGCTGCTCAGAGCCTTTTTCAAAGGCCAACTTGATGCTCAGGAAGTGGTTAAAGCCTTGAAACAGCTTGAAGAGCAGGGAAAGCAATTTTTATTGAAAGAAGCCTATATCAAATTAAAGGGGTCCTTTAAATGGAAGGAACTGCCGATCAAGTTTGAAGAGAGAGATAACGGCATGTTATCTATCCAGCTACGAGAAGGGGAGGAAGATGAACATGCACTGGTACTGGAGATAACAGATGACAATTTTGATGAAACGGTAAAAAGCCATTCAGTATTAGTTGTGGATTGCTGGGCAGAGTGGTGCGCTCCATGTCGCATGGTGGCGCCCGTAATAGAGGAATTAGCTGAAGATTATCAGGGGAAAATTACCTTCGGCAAGCTAAATGTGGATACAAACCAGTCGGTTGCAACGCGTTATCAGATCATGTCTATTCCGACTATCCTGGTCTTCAAAAATGGACAGATGGTGGGGCAGAAAGTGGGCGCGATGCCCAAAAAAATGCTTGAGGATGAGATCACCAGACTTTTATAAATGAGCAGTTATTTCTGATTTTCAAGTTCATCAATACGGCGTTGTATATCCGAAAGCTGCTCAGCTACAGCCTTGGCGTTGGCTTTGAGCATTTGTAATTCTTCCTCTTTCATGTTGACGTCTCCAGGTATGCCTTTCGCTGGCTGAATACCCCCTCCCATGCTGCCACCCGTACCCATGCCTCTCCCCATGCCTCCACCCATGCCACCACCCATACCTCTGCCCATACCTCTACCCATACCTCTACCCATACCTCTGCCCATACCCATACCTCTACCAGCGCCCTGTCCAATCTGGGGATTGCCTTCCGGGCCTGCTGCTCCGGGGGCAGAGGTCATCCCAAAATGGTCTGGCACGTTGTGTTCCATTGCAGCGGTGTAGATCCCCGCCTTATAATTTTTCACTGCTTCTCTGATTGTACCTGAGACTCCGCTTATAACCTCTATACCGGCGGATGTCAGGGTTTGATAAGCGTTGGGGCCGCAATTACCGGTTAACACAGCCTGGACTCTCTTTTCAGCGATCATCTGTCCCGCGGAGATACCTGCCCCTCCCGATGCGGCAGCATTGTCATTGTTTACCGCTTCAAATTCACCTGTCTCAGGATCTGCGATAATAAAATAGCTGCACCTGCCAAAGCGCGGATCAACCTGCGCATCAAGATCGGAGCCGGTAGATGAAATTGCGATTTTCATACCTATCCATCCTTATGTAATAATTCGTACCAACATTATACAGACTTGCATGATATGCGTATTTTATTTTTGCAGTTCTTTGATCCTTTTCTCGATATGATCAAGCTGCCTTTTGAGGGCTGTGGTCTGGCTTATCAGTGATTCAATTTCCTGCTGTCTGCCCATCGTCGAAGAAAATGGGCTTGCAGCGTAATAATTATAGGGATACGGTCGATAAGCGGCAGCGCTGTAAATTCCCGCCCTTGTTCTGATTCCCCAGGGGCTGCAAAATCCTCTTCCTCCACCTGTCATCGGGCCCATTCCCGCCGGGCCTGTACCGTCAAATCCTGGCATAGCGCACCTCCTTGAAGGCTGAGCTTTCGTAAAATACAGATCTGCGCAACAACATTATTATGAGCATATGCCCACAACACAAATATAAAACTTCTTTAATAAGCTGTCAAATCGGCTGATTTACGTGATTGGAACAGCAGTTAGAATTCAGCGTTAAGGAATCTTGTGGTGATTCATTTCCAAGATGTTAATTTAATTTTCACCTTTCTGCGCAATACGCTTGACAGGTTTTTTCGTAAATGATATGTTATATATATCTAACGTTATATATTTATAACATAGAGAGGAAACTCGATGCAGATAAAGTGGATATTAATAGCATATGCCGCTGTCAGTGTTCTGGGATTGATGCTGCTGTTGTCCAGGGAGAACGTATATGTAGTGATAGCGCTCGTAATCGGCGTACTGCTGCTGGGACATCGTGAGCTATGGTCACTTGTCAAATACCGTCGTATGCCCGTTATCGACGAAAGGGTGCAGAATAATCTTACCGGTGCAATGCGGATTACAGGCGCTTTCTTTTTTATCGCCAGCATCGTATTAATTCTGCTGCTGAGATTTAATGTCTTCAAAGGCACACCCACGTCACTGATTGTAAGCGGACAACTCGTGATCGTGGGCTTCGTTTATGTTACCGGCTATTATTACTATGACCGTGTCCGTCCCTGCCTGGGTGGGAAAGCGCTAAGATGGCTCAGGATATGCCTGATCACAGCCGGGCTCTGTCTCAGCACCATGGCGATGGCCATCGTCCTGCACAATCTGGTCAGCGCCTGGCTCGGTTTCGAGGATGCTTTCTTTTTCATACTCGGTCTGCTGGTGGCCCCGGCGGTCCTGTTGATAAGCCTGCTGGGCTGTGCGGCAATTTATATAAAGGGGTTGTGTGCCAGTTTCAGCGGCGTTGAGCAAGCATGAGAACCCGGATGAAGGAATACCGCGCCCGCCTCGGCCTGACACAGGAAAAGCTGGCAGAGATAGTCGGGGTGCGCCGTGAGACCATCATTTTCCTTGAGAAAGGTAAGTATAATCCATCGCTTAAACTGGCCTACGGCATAGCATGTGCGCTTGGAGCTGGCATAGAAGACATTTTTATACTCGATGATGAACAGGTTTAAAATCAGGCATCGGACATGAGATTTCATTTGTGCCGGTACTTTATTATGAAATAGATGACAAAAAGATAAAAGGAAAGGAGAGAGCGTTATGTTAATTACAATTCCCATGATCATTGTTGTCGGTGTTCTAGCGTGGTTGATCCGGCCCAGAGAGGGATTGAGCGGTTCCGGCAGGCTGGCCATGCCGGCTACGATAGTTCTTCCCTGTCTGGTAGCCGTAGCTGCTGTTATCGTTCAACTGCTGTACAATGCAACCGGAGTGGCGGGGATATCGGATTTATCGAATACTCTTTTTGTTATCGGCCTCGGGCTGATCGGCATAGCGATATTGCTACTGGTCGTTTTTGCTGTTAAACGTAAAGGAGATGTGGTGAAGGCAATAGGATTCGGTATTTGCATAGATGTTATTGTGTATATTCTGGTATTCGGTTTGCTGGAGTGGTTGGCGGGAGTATAGCAGGTTCAGGTACCCAATAACCATATCGATACAACAGAGATGGCCTTCCCCTGAACTTAGCAAATTCAGACGGATTTAGTATAATTAATGGTCTTGCGGGCCTGTAGCTCAATTGGGAGAGCGCCTGATTTGCATTCAGGAGGTCGGGAGTTCGAATCTCC
>JAFGHL010000011.1 GCA_016930155.1 Dehalococcoidia bacterium
ACGGTCAGGTAATAGCGCGGGAACTTCTTGGGATACTTCCTGGCTATTTGATAGGCAGCGTCGTTAAGTTTCCTGTAGTCTCCCAACGCCCACTCGGCCTGCAGCACACCATATGTAACGCCTGCGGCATCCATGGCTTTGACCATGCTCTCGGCAGTCACTTCATACATGGCGGAGACTTCATACGCCGACTCCGCATAGCCCCGCATAAAGCTGTTCAGGAATAAACGCTTGGCTTCCTCCACGTCATCAACCCATTCGCGGATAGGCACAGTAACCCTGAAATCGATGATCATCTCTCTGCTCCTTGCCTGATTATTTCTTTTTAGTCTTATCCAGCGCCGCTTTAGCCCGCATAGCAGCTTCAATACCTGTTATGCAAAGCACCACGTCATGCGCCTCCATTTCAAACTGCTGTTCATAATCCTGGTAAACGCCGTAGTTCATCTGCCTCTTGGTAAGCTTGATGGAAAGCGATGAGTTGGCGATTATCTTTTTCAGCATGTTTATTGCTGTCTCTTCGAGCTTTTCCAGCGGCACCACAAAATTGACCAGACCCCACTGCTCGGCCGTTTTGGCATCGATGCGCTCATTGGTGAAGGCCATCCACTTGGCCCTGCCTACACCGATCAACAGGGGCAGCAGTTTAGTGCCGCAGTTGGTTATACCGGCTCCGACGTTTGTCTCCGGAAAGCCGAACTTGGTGTCCTCGGCTGCAATACGTATATCGGCGCTCATTGCCCACTCGCAGCCAGCCCCCAGGGCATAGCCATGCACAGCAGCTATGACCGGCTTCTCCATGTTGAGCATAATCCGGGTCGTGTCCTGCAGTACCTCCACATATCGCAATATATCCTCCACCTGCATACCCAGCGGGCTTTCGGAAAGGTCATCGCCGGCACAAAAAGCCCGACCTTCGCCCTTGATGATCACTCCTTTTACTTCGGCATCCAGCGCCGCCTCGGCCAACGCCTGGTGAAAATCCCTGGTGAGCTGTACGTTGATGGCGTTCAGTACCTTGGGACGGTTGAGCTTGATGACTGCTATGCCGTCATTTTTTTTGTATATCACAGTCTCGTATGCCATAGTTACCTCTCCTTGCTTATTACTTCAGTTTCCAGACAGGTGGCCTTTTTTCAAAGAAGGCCGTAATGCCTTCCCTGGTATCGTCCATCTTTAGGACGGGCCCGGTAACAGCTTTAAACAGTGCCAGACTGTCCTCCAGCGACATATAGCGGGCCCTTCTGTTGATATCTTTGCAGGCCCACAGGGCAACCGGCCCGTTGCCGCATATCTTCCCGGCCAGGGCTGTAGCGGCGGGTATCAGCTCGGCAGACGGGACCAGCCTGCTGACCAGGCCGACCCGGTAGGCCTCCTGCGCGCTCAACCGGTCGCCCGTCATCAGCACCTCCATGGCCGTTGAAGCCGGGATCATGCGCGAAAGCATGATCGAGGCGTAGGCGTCCACCGTATTCAGCTTCTGGTCCGGCGTGCCCAGCGAAGCCTTCTCCGATGCGATCCTGATATCGCAGCACAGCGCCAGTGTGAAGCCCGCGCCCAGGCAATAGCCGTTGACGGCGGCGATGAGCGGCTTCTTGATATTGGCCAGCTGCCAGTCGTAATCGGCCTCCCAGTTGACGCCCAGCTCGATATGCTCGGGATCGGTCAGGTCCGCCCCCGCGCAGAACGACCTCTCTCCAGCCCCCGTAATGATACCGACATAGAGATCATTATCGGCATCGAAACCATGCAGCGCTTTGATCAACTGGCGGCTGAGTTCAACGCTCATGGTATTCAGCTTATCGGGACGGTTGAGCGTGATGTATGCGATATGGTCTTTCTTCTCGTATATGAGAATAGACATCGTTTTCTCCTTGCCATAAGGCGGCCGGACCGGATTTATCTCGGTCTCAGTGTAGGGGCGTAGCTTTAGGTGCGCCCGCTATCGGGCGGGTCTGAAGACCCGCCCCCACATTTAATACCGCTACAGTATGACCTTCTTCTCTTTGAAGGCGCCGATGTCCTCCCAGCTGTATCCAAGCTCCAACAGCACCTCCTCGGTGTGCTGGCCGAACTCGGGCGCGCCGAAAGGCATGCGTTCAGGTGTTCCCTTGAGCTGGATGGGACAGCGGATGCCTTTGACTTTACCGTAGTTGAAATGATCGTATTCGACGACGTAGCCGTTCTCCAGGGCCACGGGATCTTTGATAACCTCTGTGGGTGTCTGCGCCGGCGCCCAGATCAAGCCGTTCTCATCGAACCTGGAAGCGAAGTAATCTCGCGGATACCTGGCAAACTCGGCATCCAGCAGCTTGATCAGCTCGGCGCTGGCCTTGCACCTGTCTCCATGTGTGGGATACTTGGTCAGCCAGTCTTCTTTTCCTACGCTTTTGCACACGCCCGGCCAGAAGCGGTCGGTCTGCAGCATCTGGAACATGAACCACTTGTCGTCTTTAGCGGCATAGCTGTTGTACAGCGGGTTGCCCACGGTGAACCTGGATTGCCTGCCCAGTTCCATGTTATATATCAGCGCGCCCTGCACGTCTATGCCCGCCACCCACATGCCGTTGCCGTAGAGAGACAGCTCGACCAGTTGCCCCTTGCCGGTCTTCTCCCGGGAATAGAGCGCCAGGGAAATGGCGCCCAGGGCAAAAACGCCGGTTGTATTGTCGCCCATCGCGCCCCGCAGCGGGACGGCGGGAGTGCCCGGCTCGCCCATTGTCGACATGATGCCCGAACGTGTCCAGAAGGCCGTCTCATCGAAGGCCTGCCAGTCTGCGCCCGGACCCTTGGAGCCGTAGCCGGTTATATTGCAGTAGACCAGGCGCGGATTCAATTTGCTGAGCGTATCGTAATCCATCCTGGCCCGCTTGAGTGTGGACGGCCGCAGGTTAGCCAGAAAGACGTCGGCCTGCCCCACCATCTTATGCATGATCTTGCGACTGTCTTCCTGTTTGAGGTCGAGAGTGATGCAGCGTTTGCTGCGATTGGCCATCTCCCACATCCAGTTAAATCCTATGTCCAGCTCAGCCGGCAGTACGCCCGACGAGAACATAGCCCTTAACGGGTCGCCCTCGACCGGCTCCACCCTGACGACGTCGGCGCCATGCTCACCCAGCCACATCCCGCAGGTGGGACCGGCGAACCAGGTAGAAAGCTCAATAACTTTTACTCCATCCAGTGCTGATGCCATATATGTACCTCCTGATAAAGTATTCTATTCACAGACCGATGAAAATTCCCATAGCATCGGGAATATATATTTTCAAAACAATAAACCGCCCTGAAGCCGCGGCAGCTTTATGCGAATGCTGCCGCGGCCCCGGTATCCAACTTGAATGTTTAATTTTGACCTCTAATCGCAAGGTGTCACATGGATAGTTTTTCTTCAGCTTCAGCCAGGGTGGCATCGGCAACTTTCTGAAGGTTTGCGCTCAGGTCAATACCCTTGCTCTTAAGGTAAGCCTTGCGTATTACGTAATAGATAATGCCGACTACCAGGACTACGATAAACACCAGGACGGTATATGGCACCTGACTTGGATTGCCTTCCTTATCCATGGTATCAAGGAAGATGCCCATCAGCAGTATGAAGCCGGAGGTGATTACCGTTCCCAGGAAGGTGAACCAGCGCCAGAACCCGTTGAACTTGAAAATAGCCTTTTTATACAGTTCCGGAAGCTTATCGGGTATGCGCAGGATGCAATAGGCAGATACGATCTGTATCAGACATAATGCCAGAACGGCCGCCAGTGCGTACTTATCGATGGTGGCGGAAACCAGTATTCCCAGCACCTCCAGTATGAGGACTATCAGGATAGCCACATCCGGCGTCTTGAATTTAGGATGCAGATGCGCTGCAGCTTTAGGCATCAGGCCGTCACGCGCCCAGGCCACCAGGTCGCGAGCGCATGACATGGTCAGCGCGTTGATGGTGGTGAGAATGGCGCCCATGGCCGCGATGAAGATAATCCAGATGCCCACGCCCGGCATCAGCTTACCGGCTTGCAGCATGATGGCGGGTGAGCCGGCCTTGGCCACCTCCTGCCAGCCCATCGACGCTACCAGCGCGAACGGCTGCCAGGTGTACAGCACCACGATGATTATGAAAGCGATGATCAGCGCCAGAGGCAGGTTGCGACGCGGATTCTTTACCTCCCCGCCGATGTCAGCCAGGGCCACCAGGCCCGCCCATGAAAAGGTGGCCAGTACCATCACCACCACGAACATCATGATCCCGTTGGGGAAAAGGGGAGTGAGATTAGCCGGGTTCATGTTGGCGGTGCCGACGATGCTGAAGATGACCATGCCCAGCACGAAAGCAACAAACAGGATAGCCTGGATCCAGTTGGCTATCTGCACGCCAAGATAGTTGATCAGCGCAAAGAACGCGACTATCAGTATGGGCAGTACCCAGGGATGAAGGCTAAAAGCCGGGTTAAATGTTTGTATAAAAGCGATTAAATACTGAGAGAAGCCTACGGCCACCAGGATATTTGATGCGATTATGGCCAGTACGGCTGAAAACGAAATAACAGCACCCCAGAAAGGATTGAGAACCCGCGTGACTGTAACGAAGTTGGCGCCGGTCACGGGCAGAGTACCGGTCAACTGGATCTCATAAAGCACCACGAAAATAGCGGGTATGGCCGCCGCCGCATAGGCCAGGAAGACGCTGGGGCCGGCCATGCCGGTCATAGTAGGAACAAGAACGAAGATGGAAGCGCCAACCACCAGGCCGGTGATCATGGCCACCGCCTCGAACAGCCCCATAGTCCGTTTCATTACCTCGGGTTTTTGTTCTGCCAATTTCGACCTCCGTTATTAAAATTCATTAAATGCCGTTAATAACCGGTTATTAATTAGATTTATCCTCTGCTCACCTCCTTACAGGATTCAGTTTGTTTATAAACTTCCGTTATATAATCCGTGCAGGATAAATTTGGTCTGCTCATCTATGTACTGATCCGATGTATAGCGGCGCCCCAGCCACCAGCGCCGGAAAGCCCACATATCGCCCAGCACTATGATTGAATGTGCCGCCAGAGCAGCGTCCTTTATCTTATATATGCCCTGGTGACGTCCCAGCTCGATCAGCTTCTCAAATAATGAAGCCAGTACAATATCGTTTTCCATCAGCCTCTTCCTCTGGTCGGTAGCCAGGTTTCTGGTTTCCTGGTGCCAGAAAAGGACAATGCTCTGCGCTTCATTGGTGTACTCCATGTAAAGCCTGAGTGCCCGCTCCATCGCTTCCCGGGGAGGCAGCCTGGCCAGTATCTCGGTGGTCATTCGCACGAATTCGTTAGTGCTCTGAACGGCGAAATCGAGAAAGGCCGAGATTATCTCGTCCTTGGATCGAAAATAATGATACAGCGTCCCCACCGTTATACCGCTGGCCTCGGCTATGTCCCGCACCCCGGTATTCAAAGTGCCCTTCCTGATAAAAAGCCCGGCGGCCGCCTTGACTATCTCCCATTTCTTATGACCAGCCTGCTGCCCGAGCTTGTCCGCCACCTCCTGATAGCTGCCCAGCATATCCAGGTTGTTATTCGACATTATACTCTCACCTACAATCACCCAATCAAGCGCTCGATAGACTGATATATTTTAAAGCAGGGTGGGATGTTTGTCAATAGGTTATTTTACGTATATCCGGATCACGGGATAGGGAGATGGCAAACGCCCTGCCGTTAGCACGGCAGGGCGTTTTTGGCTACTAAGCCAAATATCCTAAGAACGGGTTCAGGTTGACAGTTTTTCCTCTGCCTCCGCCAGCGTGGCATCGGCCACGTTCCTCATATTCCCATCCAGGTCCACCCCTTTGCCCTTAAGGTATGCCCGACGTATGAGGTACCATGCCATGCCGAGCACCAGCGATCCAACAAAGATCAGCACTACCCAGGGAAACCTGGTCGGGTCGCCGTTCTCATCCATCATATCGAGGAAAATGCCCGACAATAGTATGATGCTGGAGGTAATCAGTGCGCCGATATAGGTAAACCAGCGCCAGAAGGTATTGAATTTGAACAGGGATTTCTTGTACAGTTCCGGCATCTTTTTGGGGATGCGGAATACACACCAGGCCAGAATGATAGTGATCAGGCTGGAGGCCAGTACCGAGGCCAGCGCGTATTTATCTATGGTGGCCGCGACCATCGCGCCCAGCACCTCGATAATGATAATGATCAATATGGCTACGTCCGGCGTCTTGAATTTGCTCAGGTGGGCAACGGCTTTGGGGAACATGCCGTCGCGCGCCCAGGCCACCAGGTCGCGTGAGGCCGACCAGG
>JAFGHL010000120.1 GCA_016930155.1 Dehalococcoidia bacterium
ATTATCCCCCAGCACGCGCGGCATGTTCTCATTGACTTCGACTATCAGGGTTTTGCAGGCGCGCGCGGCTGTCCCGCTGTAATCGTTGGCGGCGCCGAAGGTGAAATAGCCGTGTTTATCCATGGGCGAGATCGTGGTCATCATGACATCGATGTCCATACGCTCCAGCATCAGCCTGGGAATCTGATGGATATGTGTCGGCACGTAGTAGCTCAGACCGATCTTATGCCGCGACCGGTCGGCCTCGGTTACAAACCAGGAGTTCGATTCTATGCAGTCGGAAAGGTCGGGGGACAGAACTGTACTTGCAGCATGTTTCATGGGAAGGCTGGAAAATACTTTCAGTCCGGAAAGGCCTCCCCCTCTGACATGGTCCGCCAGCGCCGACAGAAGGGCGGGAGGCTCCGTTACGCTCGATCCGTGGACGATGGTATCGCCGCTCTTGATCCTGTCGGCGGCATCGTGCGCCGTGGTTAATTTATGCCGGTATTGATGATATACACCCATGCAGCCCCTACTGGTTCCAGGTGGCGCCGTTATTCAGGCTGTGCGAGAAGGCGCTCTCCGTACCGCTGGTTCCTGCGTAGGCAACGGTCCCGGACGGTGACCATCTTACCACGGCATTGCGGGATCCCGTGGGCGCCTTCTGGCTGGGCTGCCAAGCCGGATACATTGAGGTCGGATTGGCCGTGAAATATGTTTGAACCTGGTAGCAGCCGCCGGTCTGGCATTTCACAGCGCCCGCCAGCAGCTTGCCGCCGGTGATACGTCCGTGGTAGGCGATGGATGCGATCGCTTCAGGGGCATTCATGCGGTAGACCTGGTAATCGGATATCTGATAGACATCTCTGCCCGGATTGTTCTTATTCCACGAGGCAAAGGCCCTGCGCGAATAGGGATTGCCGCCATTATAGTCGGAGGGTAAGGCTATGTCGGCATGGTTGAGCGGCTCGCCGGCCTGCCCTATCTCAACCGGATAGCCCGTCCAGGAGTTCCATGTTATGGAGTTTGAGCCGATGTCACGCTCCCCGGCATAGAGATATGTTTTTGCTGCGCTGGAAGTTACCAGTAACAGGGCGCCGTCGGCGCCGAAAGACGGGGAATAGCTGATAGCCGCTACATCTACTCCTCCTCCGCCCGGAGGCGCCCAGCCGGTTATTCCGCTGCCTGCATTGAACCAGCCGCCCGAGAAGGCGGTCAAAATATTGATCAGCACGCTTCCACCGGCAGCGCCATTCCATGTCCCGGCAGCCAGCTCGCGTCTGGGCGAGCCGTAACCCGGCGATATGGCTATGCACCTGACCGCCTGGCCGGGCCCGAGATGAGATGATATGTCCGTGCTCTGGAAAGTGACGCCGCCGTCTGCGGAGATATGAACCTGGCTGCCTCCTGCTGTAACCACCGCCAGAAATGCGGGATCGTCAGGCGCTACGGCCAGGTCGATCCAGGGAGCGCCGGCGCCCAGAGCTGCCGATATATCGCTCCATTCGACTCCCGCCGAGATGGAACGGTACAGGCGGGAGCTGGTGGAATCGAGCGCGTAAACGGTTGATCCGTCGCCGGCCACGGCAATGCGGCTGACATCAGCGCCTATCAGCAGCAGACCCCCACCGCCACTTGGCGCTGTGGGCAGGGACTGCGCCGCCTGTGGGACAACTCCTGAGATGACAAAGGGCTGGCTCGGAGTCGCAGGATCGATATTGCCGTTGAGATCCTGGGTTTTTACATAAAATTTGTAGCTTCCGTTAGGCAGGTTGCTGAAGGAGCGAGAAGTATCTGTCAAAAAAGGCGTGTAGTCCTTGTCCCAGCCCTCTAAAAATGTGGCATATCTATAGTTGGAGGAATCCACCGAGGAAAGGCTGCTTCCCCATTTGAACATCACTGTGTTGTAGTTGATTGTGCCGATGGGTCCTTCGAGGATCACGGTGTTAAAGCGCGGGCTGTCACCCGAGGGCAGAATGGGTGGGGATGGCGAGGCCGGAAGGGCCGGCGGTTGTGACGGCTGAGTGTAACAGCCGGTCTGGGGGCAGATTAATATAGCCGAAGATAAGAGGATGAACGCCGCCGTTTTCAAGCATTTGCGGAGCATGAATTATCTCTGCCTCATCAGTCTAATTATACAGCCTGCCGCCCGATGCGGCCCAATCCCTGATTTCCTATTTTGACTGTATCTGCCTTTACCCCTATAATCAAGTGCGTATGCCGATCTAAGCTAATCTTATTCGCCGCATCGATTAGCCTGCCCGCCCGGTCAGGCAATGGTATAATTTATCAGCCTTTGGTACTCATCAGGAGGATAATGTGCCGGAAGATAACATGAAAGTCACTATGGAGAAGATCGTCTCGCTGTGTAAAAGGCGGGGCTTTATTTTCCAGAGCAGCGAGATATACGGTGGGCTGGGAAGCTGTTGGGACTACGGCCCGCTGGGCGTCGAACTCAAGAAAAATATCAAGGACTTCTGGTGGAAAAAGGTGGTGCAGGAACGTGACGACATGGTGGGACTGGATGCCAGCATCATGATGCACCCGCAGGTGTGGGTGGCCAGCGGCCATGTGGCGGGCTTCTCCGACCCTCTGGTCGAGTGCAAGGACTGCAAACACAGGTTCCGCTCCACCGATATCGATCTTTCGGCCTGTCCTGATTGCGGCGGCGCCCTGTCCGAGCCCCGTATGTTTAATCTCATGTTCAAGACCTTCATGGGACCTGTCGAGGATGCCTCCAATGTAGTATACCTGAGGCCGGAGACTGCACAGGCGCAGTTCGTTAACTTCGATAACGTGCAGTCCACAACCAGGAAAAAGCTGCCCTTCGGTATCGCCCAGGTCGGCAAATCATTCCGCAACGAAATCACTACGGGCAATTTTATCTTTCGTACGCGTGAGTTCGAGCAGATGGAGATCGAGTATTTCGTCAAGCCCGGCACCGACGGCGAATGGTTCGGTTACTGGGTCAATGAGAGGCTTAACTACTACGTGGGCCTGGGCATAAAAAAGGATAACCTGAGGCTCAGGCAACATGACCAAGAGGAGTTGGCGCACTATGCCAGGGGCTGCTTTGACGTTGATTATAACTTCCCTATCGGCTGGTCGGAGATCGAGGGCATTGCCAACCGGGGTGATTTCGATCTTACCCAGCACTCCAAGTTCAGCGGCAAGACGCTGGATTATTTCGATGAGGAGAAGAACGAACGCTATATACCTTACGTTATCGAGCCGTCATCCGGCGTGGACCGCACGCTGCTGGCCGTTCTATGCGATGCCTACGATGAAGAGATGGCCGACAAGGAATTGCGTGTGGTGCTGCGCATTAATCCGCAGATAGCCCCGGTCAAGGTGGCCATTTTACCGCTCAGCCGTAACGCCAAATTGCTGCCCATGTCGAAGGGAGTCTCAGCGCTGTTGAGGCAGCATTTTATGACGCAGTACGATGACGCTCAGAGCATCGGCAGGCGATATAGAAGGCAGGACGAGATAGGTACGCCCTATTGCGTGACCATCGACTTCCAGTCCCTGGATGATAACCAGGTAACCATACGTGAGCGCGACAGCATGCAGCAGTCCAGGGTACCTGTGGCGGAATTAGTTGAAACGCTGAAAGACAAATTTGGATTGTGATGGACAAGAAAGACAACGGAGAAAAGAAACAGGCCAGGGTCGCCAGCCGGATCGAGAAGATCAGGATCCGTTTCGGTATCCGGGACAAGATACTCATATCGTTCCTGGCCCTTTCCCTGATTTCCGTTGGCATCATCAGTTCCCTGGCGCTGAGATATATCGGCTCGGTGGGGGAGCTGACCAAGGAATACAGTGTCTCGATGGGTGAAACGGTCATGTCCGTATCCATTGCGGCACTGGAGGACCAGGGCAGGCGGACCATCTACCAGAAAGCCTCGGATGTTGCTAAGGAGATATATTTCTATCTGCAGCTCCATCCCGGCCTGGGTCAGGATCAGGCCGCGCTTATGCAGAATCAGGAGTTAAGCACCATTGCGGTTGAGAAGGTGGGCAGGATGGGGAATACCAGGGTTTATGACAAGACGGGGAAGGTCATTTTCGCCGCCAATCCCGGTATCATAGGGGCAAATCTGCGTCAGCTTGGAGGTGAGCCGTCGTACTATTCATCCATTTTCGAGCGCAGCCTGCTGGGGGAGGAGGCCTCGGGCTACTATAAATACAAGGGGCCTACCGATACCGAGGAAAGAATCAAATATATGTACACGGTACCGGTCGAGTCTACCGACCTGATCGTGGCTGCCAATACGTATTTGGACGAGTTCTCCTCGGCGGCTGAGGAGACCAAGAGCAGGATCGCTTCGGCCGTGGATGAGATGAGCGACCAGGTCGACAAACAGGCCAGGGAGGCCGAACTGATCTTTATCGGCGTAATCGTGGCTATGGTGGTGGTGGTGTCCGGTGTCTCATTCCTGCTTTCGGAGACGATCACCAGGCCCATTATGGCGCTGACCAAGGGCTCGGAACATATCGCCAACGGCGAACTCGACTACAGGTTCAATGTTAATACCGGGGACGAGATGCAGGTGCTGGCCGAGCAGTTCAATGTGATGACCAGGGCTTTAAACGAATCGTATACCAACCTCGAGCAAAAGGTGATCGAGCGCACCGAAAAGGAGAGACAGAGGGCGGAGCAGCTCCGTACCATTAACGAGGTCAGCCGCAAGATCAGCTCCATTGTTAATCTGGACGAGCTGCTGGCCTATGTGGGCAATCTGCTGCGCCAGACCTTTCATTTCCACAACGTTAATATCTTCCTGTTTGAGCCGAGCTCGGGCAAACTGATGCTCAAGACGCTGCATTTCAGTGGACAGAAATCAGTGATACCGGTGGGCGTGCCGCTGGAGATGGATGAGGAGGGCATAATAGGCAAGGCTGCCCGCACCGGGGAATACGTGCTGGTCAGCGATCTCAAGCTGGAGCCGGGCTACAGGAAACAGGATGGCCTGGGCGAGACCATGTCCGAGCTGGCGGTGCCCGTGCGTATGGGTGGCAGGGTGTTGGGTGTACTGGATATCGAAAGCACTGAAGTGGACGGCTTCGATGAGGCGGATGTTTTTACCGCGCAGACGCTGGCCGATCAGCTTGCTGTGGCCATCGACAATGCCCGGCTTTATCAGGAAACGAGGTCCATGGCCGTTACGGAGGAACGCAACCGCATGGCCCGGGAGATACATGATACGCTGGCCCAGGGATTTACCGGCATCATACTGCAGCTGGAAGCCACCGAGCAGGCTCTGGGCGACACCAGCGAAGATGTCCAGAAGCACCTGAACCAGGCGCGCAGCCTGGCCCGTAAAAGCCTGGCCGAGGCTCGCAGATCGGTGTGGAACCTGAGCCCGCAGGCTCTGGAACAACTCAAGCTGGATGAAGCTATTCAACATGAAGTGGAAAGATTTCGGCATGACAACGGCATAGAGGCCGGTTTTGCGTTGTACGGACAGAAACGTGAAATACCGCCTGATACCGGCACCGCCATTTTTCGCATTTGCCAGGAAGCGCTGGCCAATGTGGCCAAACATGCGCAGGCGACGCACGTAGATGTTTCACTTAATTTTGAGGGCAGTGGAGTCGAGATGACGGTCAAGGATAACGGCGTGGGCTTCGAGCCGGGGCCCGAAGGCAAGATCACTAAAGCGGGAGGCTTCGGGTTGATCAGCATGCGGGAGAGGGCGCAGGGTCAGAACGGAAAATTCGAAGTGCAGAGCGGCAAGGGTGAGGGGACCGTTATCAGGGTGTCGATCCCTCTGTCGTAGGAGGTGAAAGAATGGAGCGGATAAAGATACTTGTCGCAGATGACCACGAGGTGGTCAGGGATGGTATCGTGGGTAACCTGGTACGGCAACCCGACTTTGCCATCGTCGGCCAGGCATCCAACGGGATGGAGGCGGTGCAGAGGGCGGCCGAACTATCCCCTCATATTATTCTGATGGATTTGCGCATGCCTGAGCTGGACGGCGTTGAGGCCATGATCAGAATCAAGCAGGATAATCCGGAGATCAAGTTCATAGTTTTTACCACGTATTCCGATGACGAATATCTTTTCGCAGCCATCAAGGCCGGGGCCAAGGGCTATCTGTTGAAGGATGCCCCCCGCGAGGAGCTGTTTAAGGCCATCAGGGCTGTCTCACGAGGCGAATCGTTGATTCAGCCGGTCTTTACCACCAAGGTGCTGGACAAGCTCGCTCTGGAGCTGTCCCGCAAAAGCACGGGCGTCGATGCCCTGTCCGACAGGGAGATAGAAGTTCTTGACCTCATGGCCAAGGGCGTTTCCAACAAAGACATAGCTGACCAGCTCTCCATTACGCAAAGCACGGTCAAAACCCACGTGACCAGCATCTTCCAGAAATTGAACGTAACGACCCGCACCGAGGCTGTGACAACCGCCTTTAAGCGCGGAATAATCCAGCTCTGATCATACTTAAGTATGATTTCGCCCGGCCTTTTGGACGGGTTTCGCCGTCACCTTTAGGCGGCCTGTAAAACCAACCTATATCCCGATTATATAAACCCTGCTAATGCGTTAGACTTACTTTGTGTCAATATAAACAAATGTGAGTGCGTATTAATTTAGCAAGGTGAGAAATGGAAGAACCGATTAGAGTACTGATTACAGACGATAACGAAGTAGTGCGAGAGGGACTCAAGAGCATCTTCGACGGGCATAAGGATATCGAGGTGGTAGGCCAGGCTGTCGATGGGCTGGATGCCCTGGAGAAAGCTGAGAAGCTGCAGCCCGATGTAATTCTTATGGACGGCCAGATGCCCCGCATGGACGGACCGACTGCCATACGGGCTATAAAGAAGATCATGCCCGATGTCAAAATACTGTTCCTGACAGTATACGGTGATTATGCGGGCGACGCGCTGGCATCCGGCGCAAGCTGGTATCTGACCAAGGACTGCCGCAGGCAGGACTTGCTCGAAGCCATCAGGGCGCTGGCGCAGAGCGCACGCTTGAAAGCCAAACAGGCCGGCTAAATCATATACTGAAGCATCTAACGTAACACGATATGAATCCCGCTTTTTAAAAGGCGGGATTCAGTTTTTCCGGCATACTCACTTCTGGCGGGATGCCCTTTCCTCGTCCACCAGGGCGCGCCGGTCCACCTTTCCGCTGGCCAGCAGCGGTAGCAAAGGTCTGACCTCGAACTGCTTCGGTACCTTATAGTTGGCCAGGTGCTTTTTACACAGCTCGCGTATCTCTTCTGCATCGACGTTCTTGCCGGGCACCGGCATGATATATGCCTTGCCCACCTCCTGCCAGGTCTCGTCCGGTATGGGAATGACCGTAACGAAGGCTATGCCTGGATATTGCTCAATGACCGCCTCGATCTCCCGCGGGTAAATGTTATAACCGCCCGACTTGAACATCTCTTTTGTGCGCCCCACGATCTTGATATAGCCGCGGTCATCCATGGTGGCCAGGTCGCCCGATTTGAGCCAGCCGTCCTTCGTAATGGTCTCGGCCGTGGCTTCGGGGCGTTGCCAGTATCCTTTCATTATCAGGTCGCCTTTCATCCATATCTCGCCCACTTCCCCTGTTTTGACCTCCTGACCTTTGCCGTCCATCAGCTTTATCTTGAAGGGGGGATAGCATTTGCCGGCCGTCTGAATCAGGTCTTCCATGGAGTCGCCCGGTTTGGTGTATGTTATGAAGCCGGCGTTCTCGGTCTGTCCGTATCCGGTCATCAGTGTCGCACCGGTCTTCGACAGCCTTGTGACCATCGATTCCGGGGCAGCCGAGCCGGCCCAGATGATGGTTCTCAGGCTGGACAGGTCGTAGCTGTCGAAATCGGGCAATGTGAATTGCAGCATGAACATGGCCGGCACCTGGCCCATAAAGGTGATCTTCTCGTCCTGCACCATCTTAAGAGTGGCCGCCGGATCGAAGCGGTCCATCAATACCATAGTGGCCCCCCAGTGCAGGCAGCCCATTACGAGTTCCACCGCGCAGGCGACGTGGTTGATGGGGAAATGGATGAGGGCCTTGCCCTCGCCGCGCTTGCTGTTGGGCGCCATGAAGCGGGCATTTTGGGCGGCGGCGCTGGATACCATATTCTTATGCGTCAGCAGCGCCCCCTTGGGTTTGCCCGTGGTTCCCGAGGTATAGATGATCAGCGCCGGGTCGTCCTCTTTCACCTCACTGATGCGTTTTTTCAGGGCGGCGTCCAGGCTGCTGCGGTCTTTGCCCATCTCCTGTTCCCAGCTGAAGGTGCCTTCCCAGGGATTGTCTATAATGATCAGTCGCTCCAGATCGGGGTTGGCTTCCTTAAGGGCCGTCAGGTCGTCCTTGTAGTCGCGCATCAGGACTTCGTAGTTCCTGACCGCGAATCCGATTTTAGGTTTGGCATCCCCGACCATATAAAGAAACTCATCGCGGGTATACCTGGGATTGAGCCCGAACCAGATTCCACCCACCATGACCGTGGCCATGTAGATATACTCAAACTCGTCGCGCGCCGCGCAAAGCGTAAATACCCGGTCACCCTTTTTAACCCCCAGTTCGAGCAGCAGTTTCGCCACGCTGACCGTTCTCTCATAGAACGTTTTATATGTGATTCGCCTATCCTTGAAGACCAGCGCCTCCCTGTCGGGACTTTCATCCGCCCACTTTTTAACGTACTGCCAGGCCAGCTTCTGCTTATCCATTGCGCAACCTCCCAATTATGAAATTAATATTTATACTCTGCTTTCCATCAGGCAGGCAGATCGAATTTAGGCACTCCCGACTCCGTCTTGAATGCCGGCGGTCGTTTCTCTATGGATGCCATGATGCCCTCCTGCAGGTCGGGGGAGAGCTGGTTTCTCTCCCACAGCTCGGACTCGAAGAGGTGAAGGTCGGACATGCGGGCCACCGAGGCCGCGTTTATCTGCTTCTTGCAGATGCGTATGGCCAGCGGACCCCTGCGCATGATTTTATTGGCAAGTTCGTAGCTGGCCGGTATCAACTGGTCTGCCGGGACCACCCTGTTGACCATTCCTATGTTTAAAGCCTCTTCGGCGCCAAGCGGATCAGCCGTCATAATGAATTCCTTGGCTCTGGCCGGGCCGAGCAGGGCTGTCAGCCTGGGTGTGGCGCCCCAGCTAAGGTATACTCCCAGGCCGGTTTCAGGCACACCCATACGTGCGGTGTCGGCTGCCACGCGGAAGTCGCAATTAGTAGCGATGCACAGCCCGCCCCCCATGGCCGGGCCGTTAATGGCGGCTATAGTGATCTGTTCAAGGTTTTCGATGTCCGTCATCAGGTCCAGAAAAAACAGCTGCCATATCCTCTCGTTGGGCATCTCTTTCTGAGATAAATGCTGTTTCAATGCCTCTATACGCAGGTCGACGCCGGCGCAGAATGCCCGTCCGGATCCCGTGAAGATGACCACCCTTGTCTCAAGGTCATACCGGAATTCGGCCATCAAGTTTTTCAGGTCCAGACAAAGCTGCGTATTGAGGGTGTTCAGTTTGTCGGGACGGTTGAACGTGACCAGCGCAATGCCGTCCTTCTTTTCTACCAGCAGTGTTTCATATGTCATCAGATGCTCCTCTTAAACGACCGTCAATAGTTTGAACCGGACTACATCCACGATGCCTTTGTCGGTCAGGCGCAGCTCGGGTATGACCGGCAGCGCTATGAAGGACAGCAGCGCAAAGGGGGCCGGCGGCAGTTTGCCCAGGCCGGCTGCCACCCGTTCCAGGTACTCGAATTGAGTAGAGACCTTCTCGGCAGGCTCGGTCGAGAGCAGTCCGCAAATGGGCAGTGGAAGCCTGGCGATGGGCTTCCCATCCCGGCAGACCACCAGTCCGCCCTGCATATCCCTGACGGCCTCGATTGCTGCCAGAATATCTTTATCGCCGGCGCCGACAACCACGATGTTGTGCGAATCGTGGGCTATGGTGGATGCGATGGCGCCCTGCTTTAGTCCAAAACCGCGCACAATGCCCAGGCCGATATTGCCGGTGGCTTTGTGCCTTTCCACCACCACAGCCTTAAGCAGGTCCCTGGCCGTGTCGGGCTGGAATTCACCCCGCCCGATCTTCACCATCTGTTTTTTAGTGATTATCTGGCCGGGTACGATCTCAATGACTGGGAAATGATCGTTCTTGGAGATAAGCTCCAGGGCGGATGGTTTGAACGGTTTATAGTTGACCGATTTCATCAGGCGGGCCGGCGTTTTCACTACCGTGCTTCCCAGGTATCGGCCTCCCTTGGCCGCCAGATTGCCGTTGTAGAAGACCATGTCTATATCCAGCTTCTCCAGGTTTTTGATGGTCACCAGGTTGGCCCTGCTGCCCGGCGCGATGCGGCCCAGGTCGTGCAGGCGAAAGTACTCGGCGGGATTGAGCGTGACCAGCTGGATGGCCCTGATCGGATCCAGCCCCAACCCGATGGCCTTCCTTACCACTGCGTCCACGTCCCCGTCCCGCAGCAGGTCCGAACAGCTGCGGTCGTCCACCACGAACATGCACCTGTGCCAGGTCTTGTCCGTTACCAGCCGGATCAGGTCCTCCAGGTTCTTCTCGGACGTGCCTTCCCTGATCATGAGGAAGAGTCCGCGCGAGAGCTTCTCCCTGCTCTCTTCAAGCTCCGAGTTCTCGTGGTCGGAGTAGATGCCGGCGGATACATAGGCGTTCAGCTGCTTTCCCCTCAGGCCGGGCGCATGCCCGGCGATCACATGATCTCTGGCGGCGTATATTTCGTCTATCACCGGCGGAAAGGCGTTGATCACGCCCGGGTAGTTCATCATCTCGCCCAGGCCGATGTTATTCTTCCATTTAAGCAGCCGCCGGATGTCGGAAGCAGTAATCGAAGCGCCCGATGTCTCCATATGCGTGGCTGGCACGCAGGACGCAGCCTGGAAGAAGAAATCCAGCGGCAGGTCGCGCGCACAGTGAAGGACAAAACGTATGCCCGCCATGCCCGACACGTTGGTGATCTCGTGCAGGTCCGTGGAGATGGAGGTCGTTCCGTGCGGCACCACGGTGCGGGCGTAATTGGCCGGATGCAGCATCGAGCTCTCGATGTGTATGTGTCCGTTGATGAAGCCGGGAGACAGGAAAGCCCCGCGGAGGTCGATGATCTCCGCGGCATCAGTGTAGTCGCCTATGCCGGCGATGCGGTTGCCGTACACGGCGACGCTGCTTTTTTCGATGCTGCTGGTGAAAACGTTGATGATGCCGGCGTTCTTCAGCAGCAGGTCCGCCGGTCTGTCGCCCCGCGCTACCGCTATTAAATCCGGCAGGTTCATATCACTCATTTATTCAATATAGCAGATATCCGGCAGGTTGCGGTATTTTTCGTTGTAGTCTATACCGTAGCCGACGATGAATTTATCGGGCACCTTAAATCCGCGGTAGTCTATTTTGATGTGCGTTTTCCTGCGAGATGGCTTATCGGCCAGGGCGCAGATGCTCACCGAGGCGGGCTTCTTCCTTTTAATAAAGCGGAGGAAGAAAGCTAAGGTCAGGCCTGTATCTACGATGTCCTCTACCAGGATGATGTGCCTGCCCTGCACCGCCTCATTCAGCTTCGACAGTACCTTGACCCTGCCGCACGACTCGGTGCCGCTGCCGTAACTGGACAGCCGTACGAAATCGACCTCCAGCGGTATATCCAGCTTCCTAACCAGGTCGGCCATTAAAACGAAGGACCCCTTGAGGATGCCGATGAGCAGCGGATTCTTGCGCCGGTAGTCTCTCGTTATTTCTGAGGCCAGCCTCTGCACAGTGGTTTCTATCTCGGCGCTGGTAAGGAGCTTTTTAAGCCTGGGTGGCATACCGGGATTATAGCTGCATGACCGGCCTTTGTCTATCTGACATCCGTAGCGGCTACAGTTTGGAGACCAGCTTCTTCACGGCGCGGTTGAGGCCTTCCAGCGATAGGTTGTACATGGGGAAAAGCTTGGAGATGATCTGCACCGTGGGGTAGCTGCGCAGCACCGACGTCTCGGGGTTGAGCCAGACGACGTGGGAGAAATGCGCTTTGAACTGCTTGAGCCTGTCGATGCCGGCGTGCTTCTGGTATCCGTGGAAATAGAGGTCGCCGAAACGGTCCATTAGCTCGGAATAGGCCATGCAGGCATCTCCCACAAAGATGACCTTGTAATCGGGCTCCAGCACCTTGAGCAGGTGCTCGATCGGCTCCCCCTTGCGCTGCTGGATATCGCTGTAGAGCACATCGTAGGGGCAGTTGTGGAAGTAGTAATATTTGAATGCGCGGAAATGGCTGAGGGAGTTGGCGGCTGAGAAAAGCTGGCTGCACAGGTCCGCATACGGTTCCATGGACCCGCCGGCGTCCATGATGAGCAGCAGCTTGATGCTGTTCTTGCGGGGACGCTTCCATTTGAATTCGATCTCTCCCGCGTTTTTACACGTGGCGTCGATGGTACGGTCCAGGTCGAGCTCGTCCTCGGGACCGGCGCGGTTGAGCTGCCTGAGCTGTTTGAGGGCGACTTTTATCTGGCGGATATCCAGCGTGACGTCGTCCCGGTAATTGCGGAAATACCTCTGTTCGGCGATACGCACCGCGCTGCGCATGCCTCCCGGCCCGCCCACCAGCATGCCCTGGGGATTTTTACCCGAGTGGCCGAAAGGAGAGGTGCCGCCCGTGCCGATCCAGTAGTTGCCCCCGTCATGACGTTCCTTCTGCTCCTTGAGGCGCTTCTCGAACTCCCTGAGCAGTTCCTCCAGGTCCATCTTCTGGATGGCCGCCAGCTCCTCCGGCGTGAGCTCCGGCCGGTTCCTGGGGTCCGTCAGCCATTGGACCAGCTCCTCGGTGACCTCGAAGGGAGGGGCTATGCCCCCGAAATATTCCTGGAAGGCGATATCGTACTGGTCGAAGTGGGTTTCGCTCTTAACAAGAATGGCGCGGGCCAGATAGTAGAACTCGCTCATGTTGTGAATGAGACGCTTGTCCAGTGCTTCCATCAGAATCATCCACTCGTTGATGGAGACAGGCACCTTCTTGTCCTTGAGCGTATAGAAAAATGGAGTAAACATAGCCGGCTTAACTTAGGGCGAATTTACTCAGTTACCGTATACATTATAGCCCCGCGTCTGCGCCTTCTTTTTTACGTGGTGCGTCACGTAAAAATCGATGTCGTTTTCCTTCTTTATCAGCGTGCCCAGGAAAGGAATCTCGCCGTCCTTGATCTTGCCGTCCAGCCCGCTGGCCATTAACGCCTGAATCCAGTCGATCAATTCGCTGGTGGAGGGCTTTTTGCGGAAGTCGTCGATCTTGCGCAGTGTGTAGAAGGTCTCCAGCGCTTCCTTGAGGAGGGTACTCTTAATATCAGGGAAATGCACCTTGACTATCTCCTCCATCAGAGGCGGCTCGGGGAACTCGATATAGTGGAAGATGCAGCGGCGCAGGAAGGCGTCGGGCAATTCCTTCTCGTTGTTGCTCGTGATGATGACGACGGGGCGGTGTTTGGCGGAGATGGTCTCATCGGTCTCGGGAATGTAGAAGCTCATCTCATCCAGCTCGTTGAGCAGGTCGTTGGGGAACTCCAGGTCGGCCTTGTCCACCTCGTCGATCAGCAGCACCACCTGCTCGGGCGCCGTGAAAGCCTGTCCGAGCTTGCCCAGCTTGATATAGTGCTTAATGTTGGAGACATCCTTGCCTCCGAAACGGCTGTCGTTGAGCCGCTGCACGGTATCGTAAACATACAGGCCTTCGGCCGCCTTGGTTGTGGATTTGATATGCCAGCGTATCAAGGGTTTGCCCAGCGATACCGAGATGCTGTGCGACAGCAGCGTCTTGCCCGTGCCCGGCTCGCCTCTGACTAAAAGCGGCCTTTTGAGCACGATGGATACGTTTACGGCGTTTTTAAGCGCATCCGAGATGACATAATCCGCCGATCCTTTAAACTTTTCGAACTGGTCAGCTTTCATATTTTTCCTCCGGGGCGTCCTGGTTCACAGTTAAACCCTCCGGCCGGTGTGACCGGAGGGCCTGACGATGTGGTCCTGAATTTATTACGAGAAAATTTTAGGTTAACGGTGGCATAAAATCAAGTAATGTTGACTGACCCGTCAATTTCGCTGATCGTTTAAATGCAGCAAAATATTTAATATTATCCGCCGCCGCGCATGATATAATCACAGATTGATGCTGGGAGGGAAAATGAAAAAACATGTAATCCTGTTCAAACCATCAGGGCGGAGAGTTTCCTGTAGCGCCCGCACCGATATTCTCAGCTGCTGCCGCGAAAATCAGATTGAAATTGACAGTGTCTGCGGCGGGCAGGGAAAATGCCGCTCCTGCAGAGTGCGCATTGAGAAGGGCATTGCCAGCGCGCTGACGCCAAGCGAATTAAAGAAACTCTCGCGCGACGAATTAGAGCGCGGCTGGCGTCTGGCCTGCCAGGCCATGCCGGCCGGCGATCTGACTGTTTTTTTGCCGCCCGGGAAGGGACTGTCTTCAACCCCTGCATTTAAGGAAGGGCTATTGGCCGGTGTGGTTCCGGATCGCAGGGGAAGGTGTAGAGGAAAGGACTGCGGAGTTGCCGTCGATCTTGGTACCACCAAGATCGCGGGATATCTGGTTGATCTCTGCGACGGCGCTATTCTGAGCAGCTGCGCCATGGCCAATCCCCAGGCTGTTTATGGAGATGACGTGATCAGCCGTATCACATTCGCCATGAACTCACCCGCAGGCGGCGGTAAGCTGCAGAAAAAGGCGATTGCAGCAATCGATGACCTGATAGAGGGGCTGTGCGGAAGGGTGAATTGCCCGCCCGTGTCGATAGCCGGGGTTTCCGTGTGCGGCAACACGGCGATGCATCATCTGCTGCTGGGATTGCCGGTAAACCAGCTTGCCCGCGCGCCCTATCTGCCGTGGACCAGGGATCCCGTGAATATCAGCGCTGAGGAATTGGGGCTCAAAGCTGCTCCGAATGCAGCGATATATTTACTGCCCAATATCGGGGGTTATGTGGGTGGCGACCATGTTGCGGTGCTGGCGGCAATGGGCGCCGACAGCCTCAAATCAGCCACTCTCATTGTCGATATAGGCACCAATACCGAGATATCGCTGGTGACCGCCGGTGGGATTGCCAGCGTATCCTGCGCCTCCGGTCCTGCCTTCGAGGGTGGGCACATAAAACATGGTATGAAGGCCACAGCCGGGGCGATCGATAAGATAACGATAAAGGACAGCAGGGTCAGATACAGGACCATCGGGAGACACTATCCGGTCGGGATTTGCGGCTCAGGCATGCTGGACGCCGTGGCGCAGATGTCCGCCGCCGGCGTAATCGACTCAAGAGGCAGGATGCAAAGCGATCATCCTCTCGTTCGAGTGAACGCCGGACGGCCTGAGATGTTGATCGCGGGCAGGGATAGATCGGCTAACGGTGAAGAGATCGTTATCACACAGGGGGATATACGAGAGCTACAGCTGGCCAAGGCCGCCATCAGAACGGGTATCAACGTTTTGCTGGAGACTGCGGGTATGGCTGCACAGGATGTCAGGCGCGTAATCATCGCCGGGACGTTCGGTAATTATATCGACATAAAAAGCTCTGTGGAGGTAGGTATGCTGCCGGACCTGCCGTTAAGGCGTTTCAGGCAGGTCGGCAATGCGGCCGGCGCAGGCGCCTGCATGGTGCTCGTGTCCAACGCAGCCCGCAAAAAAGCAGAAGCAACGGCACGGCGGGTGAAGTACCTGGAGCTGGCTGACAGGCCTGACTTTACAGAGTTGTTTGTCGGAGCATTGAACATAGGCTGATGGCAGGCCTGGAATAAGGCGGTGATATAATTTCTGTGTAAATGGGCAGCAAAGGAAAACAGAAAGTCATTGTGGGGATGAGCGGAGGCATCGATTCGTCGGTGGCCGCCGCACTGCTGGTAAACCAGGGTTATCGGGTCATCGGCGTGACCATGAAAACCTGGGATGAGAGCACCCCGGTCTGCCGCAGCAGTTGCTTCAGTCCAGGACAGCAGGAGAGCATCGAAAGCGCCGGCCGGATCGCCTCCAAGCTGGCAGTGCCTTTTCATGTGATAGATGTGGCAGTGGAGTTTCGAGAACACGTCCTGAATTATTTTTGCAGGGAATACCATCTGGGTAATACCCCTAATCCATGCGTGCGCTGCAACCGGCTGATCAAATTGGACTTATTATGGAAGAAGTCGCTGGCCATGGGTATTGAAGCAGACTTCTTCGCCAGCGGGCACTATGCTCGCGTATGCAAGGGCGCCGGCGGGCGTAACCTGTTGAAAAAGGGACGCGACGTAAAAAAAGACCAGTCTTATTTCCTTTACGGACTGAGCCAGCCACAGTTGGCCCGAACGCTGTTTCCGCTGGGCGGATTTCTCAAGCAAGATGTGCGCAAAATGTGCGCGGAAATGGGATTGGATGCCGCAGCCGATAATGAGAGCCAGGATTTCGCCGGGGGTGATTATTCGTCACTCTTTGAAGGGAAAGGCATCCCCGGCCCCATTGTGGACAGGCAGGGCAACGTGCTGGGCAGACATAGGGGCATCGTCTATTTTACTCACGCACAGCGCAGGGGACTGGGTATTGCCTCCAAAAAACCTTTATATGTGATTGATATCAGGGCTGAAACAAACACGGTAGTTGTAGGCGGTATGGAGGAACTGAAGACTGAGGAGCAGATCGTGTCTGAAGTCAACTGGATCGCCCGGGAATCTGTGGCAGATGCCATGCAGGTAACAGCCAGGATC
Source organism: Dehalococcoidia bacterium (assembly GCA_016930155.1). Taxonomy (GTDB): domain Bacteria; phylum Chloroflexota; class Dehalococcoidia; order GIF9; family UBA5629; genus CAIMUM01. The sequence continues at coordinate 16,690 of JAFGHL010000120.1, forward strand.
AGGAGTTCGCATGCGGGGTACGAAGCTGCAATATTCCCCCGCCATGATGGGGAAATCGTCGTTAGATATAAAGAACCTCAGATAGGCGCTGCGCGCGGGCAGGCTATTGTTTTCTATGATGGTGATGTGGTTGTGGGAGGCGGTATCGCCCAGTGAAGGGCGGTATAATCGTAAAAGCATTTGCGCTAAAATAGAGGGATAAATCCGGACTCGAGGATTATATGAAACATATTTACATGGACTATGCGGCCACCACACCCATGCTGCCGGAAGTGGCCGAAGCCATGCAGCCTTATTTCAGCCGGAGGTTCGGCAATCCGTCCAGTATACACTCAATGGGCCAGGAGGCCGGTGACGCCGTCGATCAGGCTCGCACAAAGGTTGCGGCCCTCATTGCGTGCAGGCCGGAGGAAGTGGTCTTTACCGGCGGTGGGACGGAGGCTGACAACCATGCCATAAAAGGGGTTTGCCTGGCCAACCGGGAAAAGGGAAACCATATCATCACCACGGCTATTGAGCACCACGCAGTGCTCAATACGTGTATTTACATGAAAAACCTGGGCTTTGACGTCACAGTGGTGCCCGTTGACAAACAGGGAATGGTGGATCCCGACCATATCAAGAAAAGCATCACGGCTAAAACCCTGCTGGTGTCGGTCATGCATGCCAACAACGAGGTGGGTGTCATCCAGCCGATCGAAGAGATCGCCCGCATCACGCGGCAGGCCGGCGTGTATTTTCATGTCGATGCGGTCCAGACCACAGGGCACCTGCCTATAGATGTCGACAGGCTGGGTATCGACCTGTTGTCGGCATCGGCGCATAAGCTCTATGGGCCCAAGGGTGTGGGTATGCTCTATGTGCGTGAGGGCACCAGTATAGCGCCGCTGCTGCACGGCGGAGAGCAGGAAAATGAGAGGCGCGCAGGTACGGAGAACGTGCCGGGTATCGCCGGCTTCGGCAAGGCCGCTGAGATCGCCCTGGCAGACATGGGTGAAGAGGCAGGCCGGCTCACGAAATACAGCGACCGGCTGATCGATTCAGTCATGGGAAAGGTGGCTGATGTTTACCTTAACGGTCACAGGACATCCCGCCTGCCCAACAACGCTAATTTCAGTTTCGACTTTATCGAGGGGGAGTCGATTCTGATGTACCTTGATGCCGAGGGTATCTGCGCATCCACCGGCTCGGCCTGCAGCTCATCGAACTCGGAGCCTTCGCACGTACTGACGGCGCTGGGCATACCGGTCGAGCGGGCGCGCGGCTCGGTCAGGTTTTCACTGGGAAAATGGACATCCGCAGAGGATATAGATAAAGTAGTGGAGGCGCTGCCGCGTATCATTGAGAAATTGCGAGCCATGTCGCCGCTGGTGAAGGAGAAGTGCGGCTGGATTAATTACCTCTGAATCTGACCGGCTGGAAACAACAAAAGAGGGGAGCTTGAAAGATGACGGTTGAGAAGCAGGGAGATGTACAGCGGCGGCTGATCCAGCAGATGCGTGATATTACAGATCTGCCGCGATAATGTGGCGCTGTATCTCGCCGGCCCCCTCCGGTATCATCATGGCGGGGCGTAAATAAGCCCCGTCACGGCCCTGTTACCGGCTGAGTGTTGAAGCTGAAAGCCTTGTCTCTGAAAAGTCCGAGACAGGTATCCACCGCGGCCGGATCGTAAAGGGTGCCCTTATTCCGCTCGATTTCGTTCAGGGCCTTCTCAATGCCCAGAGAAGGACGGTAAGGCCGGTGTGAGGCCATGGCCTCCACCACGTCGGCCACCGCCAGAATCTTTGCTTCTGGAAGTATCTGGCCGCCTTTCAGCCCGTTGGGGTATCCCGAGCCATCCAGTCTCTCGTGATGCTGCAGCACCGTCAGGGCAACCGACCCCGAGAATTCGATGCCGGCCAGGATGTCGAATCCCCCCTGCGAATGAGTTTTGATTATCTCCCACTCCAGATCGGATAGCCGGCCGGGCTTGGTCAGGATGTCGGCCGGCACATACATCTTGCCGATATCGTGTACCGTAGACGCCATAACGAGGTGTTCCACCGCCGCATCGTCCATGCCCATCTCACGTGCTATTTCACCGGCCAGACGCGCAACTTTTTGTTGATGGCCGGCTGTATACGGATCGCGCAGGTCCACTATGCGGGCCATGGCGTTGATGGAGTCACGCAGCGTTTTCTGCAGTGCACTGTAGCTGGCTGCAAGTTCATTTTCGGCCTTATGTCGCCTGGTTATATCCCGGCCATATCCGAGCACTGCGAATGCATTACCTGATTCATCGTACAATGGAATTTTTGAAGTGTCGTACACGTGCAGGGATCCGTCACCCCATGAAACGAGGTTATCAAGATTGTGCAGGACCTTGCCGCTGAGTGCCTGGTCATCATCGGTGTGAAAGCCTGTAATCCCTTTGGCAGGATTGCCGCAGCATAGCTCCTGGGAGAAGAAATCGGTATCAGGCCTGCCGATCATATCCTGGGGCTGTACGTGCTGCGATTCGGCGAAAGTCCTGTTGACCAGAACAAACCTGTGCTGCGGATCCTTGGCGTATATCCAGTCCGGCGTCGAGTCTATCACGTTCTGTAACAGCATTTTGGATTTCAGTATGGCGTCCTCGGACTGCTTGCGTCCGATGGCATAACGCATCGCCCTCAGAAGTACGTGCCCGTCGATCCGGCCTTTGACCAGGTAATCCTGGGCGCCCATCTTGAGAGCTTCCAGTGTGGTCTTTTCATCATCAGGGTCGGTCATCACGACAACCGGAGTGTGTACATGCTCGTTTTTCAGCGTCATTAATGTATCTATACCCTGACAGTCCGGGAGATTGAGGTCGAGCAATACGACACTGATATTGTCGTGTCTAAGCAGTTCCAGGCCGTCGGCCAGGTTTACGGCGTATTTATCCCGGCAGTCGATGCCGGGGGTCTCTTTCAAAAGCTTCCTGACCAAACGCGCATCCGCTGGATTATCTTCAACAATCAGAAGGGTGATGGGCTTTTCCTTTTCGTCGGGTGTGGTCATTTATTCTCCTCTGGCTGACAGCATCAGCACGATATTAGTAATGATTGCTGACTGTATGCCGGGACCGGTCTATCATTGTGCAGGCGTTTATCATCGATGTTTAACAGGATGTCCCATCACCGGGACGCCTTGCCTTGCCGGATTTTTTTTATCAGCAGGATGCTGACGATATATGCTTTTATTAATATATCATATAAGTATTAATTAGTCAGCCAGTCGGTATAAATTTTTATAGGCGGATGAAAAATCCGGGTCTTCGCGCTCGAACTGCTCGCGAAGGTAACGCATTCTCTGCGCGAAATTTTCTCCATCATGTTCGCGTACCAGTTTAAGCCAGAGATCAGTTTTCTCACGGAAAAGCTCTTCTGTGCTGGCCATGTCCGGCAAGCTCATCTGAAGTGAGGAATAAAAATCGGGATCCTCGGAAAGGACGGCCTTTGCCAGCGTGAGCAGCAGGCGGAAACTGGTGCCGCTGATCTCCCCCGCCTCCTTCAGGCTGCCCAGGCTCAGTAACGTATCGGCCGATACGAGAGCGATGAAATGGGGCAGTCCCAGCACCATGCCCATCAGTTGGTCGTGCCGTGCCGGGCTCATAACGGTGACTCTGGCCCCCCTGCTTTCGATCAGCCTGCGCAGCTGCGCTGTCAGCGATTCCTCCGCATCTCCCACAGGTGTAAATACGAATCGCTGCCCCTGCAACGATGCAGCGCCCGGGCCGAACATAGGATGCGTGCCCAGTATGCGGCAACCGCTTAAATATGTATGCATTATCTCAACCGGGCGTTGTTTGACGGAAGTGATATCGAATACATATTGTCCCGGCCTTGTATGCAGCGCCATCCGGCGGACTACGGCCTCGAAGTTGCCGATGGGAACGGAGATTATTATAGCCTCGGCCTGTTTGACAGCTTCCTCAAGGGGCGCAGACCGGCAGCCCAGTTCCCGGGCCGCGTCCTCGAGCTTCTGCAAATTGCGGCCGGCCAGCGTCACCTCTATGTTCTCTTGCTTCAGGAAGCGCGCCAGCCACCTGCCCATTTTACCGTATCCTCCTACGACGGAGATCCTGGTTATGTTACCTGTCATGTCTGTCTGGCCTTGGGATAGGACCCCAGCACCTTGAGGAAGAGGGAGATATCCTCCAATTGTAACAGCGTCTGCTGCACTTCGCTATCGCTGCGGTGCCCCTCGAAATCCAGGTAGAAATTGTATTCCCAGGGCTTCTGCCGGGTGGGACGCGACTCTATTTTGGTCAGGTTGATACGCCTTTTGGCGAATTCGCCCAGCGCCTGGTACAGCGTGCCGGGTTTGTGCTTGAGCAGAAACACGATGGAGGTCTTGTCATGGCCTGAAGGCGGGGCATCGATGCGTCCGAGAACGAAGAACCTTGTGGTATTGCGTGGGTTATCCTCGATCTCGCGGTCCAGTATTTTCATCTCGTAAATCTGCGCGGAACGGGCGCCTGCGATGGCTGCGCCGTCCATGATCTTTTTCTCCTTGATCATCTTAACGCTGCCCGCCGTATCGTAGGCGGGGATTATCTCGCAGCTCAGATGCCTCAGATAGGACTGGCACTGCGCCAGCGCCTGAGGATGAGAATAGATACGCTTGATGGATGACATCGAAGCGCCGCGGTTGGCGATAAGGCAGTGCGAGACCCTGATCTGCGTCTCTCCGCAGACCATCACGTCCGCGTCCAGCAGCAGGTCGTAGGAGCGGCTGATACTGCCTTCCTGCGAGTTCTCCACGGGCACTATGCCGTAAGGCACGACTCCTTCCTGGACAAGTTTAAACACTTCGTCCAGCGTTTCGCAGGGGCGGGTCAGTACGGAATTGCCGAAGAAGTCGAAGGCCGCCTCCTGGCTGTAGGCACCGTCCTGTCCCTGAAAGGCTATTTCCATACCCTGTACGCCTCTCGATGCTGCGATAATCTGCTGGTAGAGCTGCTCCACGTCTTGCGGATTGACGCCCTCTTTTTTGGCCAGAAGCCTGACATGGTCGACGACCTCTTTTTCACGCGCTGCGTCCTGAATGCGACCTCGCCCTTTTCTCTTTAGGTCCCCTATTTTGCGGGCTGCCCTCAATCGCCGGGACAGCAGCTTAACTATATTTGAATCGATGCTGTCGATATCTTTTCTTAAATCGTCCAGACTCATGAGATTATTCTCCCTATATAGCCGGCCCGCAGAGCGAAGTCGCACAATACCAGCGACATCATGGCTTCAACCACGGGAACGGCCCTCGGCACGATGCAGCTGTCATGCCTGCCTTTGACCGCTAAATCGACCTTTTTGCCGGTTTTCAGGTTAACCGTCTGCTGACTTTTACCAATGGAAGCCGTCGGCTTGAAGGCCACCCTCGCGATAATCGGCATGCCGTTGCTCAGTCCTCCCGATATGCCGCCTGCGTGGTTGGTAAGTGTGACTATTTTCTTGTTTTTTACGCTGAAAAGGTCGTTGTGCTGCGATCCTCTCATGGCTGCCGCGCCGAAGCCGGCGCCGAATTCGACTCCCCTGGCGGCAGGGATGGCGAAGAAGGCTTTAGACAGCTCGCCCTCCAAGGTGTCGAATACGGGCTCCCCCAGCCCGCCGGGCACGTTGAGCGCCAGCGCTTCCACCGTGCCGCCGATGCTGTCGGCATCCTTCTGAACGGCCTGTATGGCGGCCATCATTTTTTTTGCCGCCGCAGGGTCCGCGCATCTGACAGGTGTCTTATCTATGTATCGTCTGGTGATATGTGATGGGTGCGGGTCGGACTTAACGTCTCCGATCTGCACGGTGTGGGCGATAATCGCGATACCGCGCTGCGCCAGCAGCTTCCCGGCTATGGCGCCCGCCATGACGAATCCGGCGGTAATGCGGCCGGAAAACCTGCCGCCGCCGCGGAAATCGTTGTATTTGCCGTATTTAAGAAAGGCCGTGTAGTCGGCATGGCCCGGCCTGGGCCGGGAGATAATCTCACTATAGGCGCTGGAGTCGGCGTCTTTATTCCAGGCCAGCAGGCAGATGGGCGCCCCTGTCGACCTGCCGTTAAATATGCCCGAAAGGGCTTCCACCCTGTCCTCTTCCCTGCGCCCCGTGCCGCCGGCGCTGCTCTGCGGTTTTCGGCGGTCCACCTCGGCCTGTATCTCATCCAGCCCGATGGGCAGGCCGGCCGGGCAGCCGTCTATCACCACGCCCACGCACCTGCCGTGGCTTTCGCCGAAACTGGTTACTACGAACTGTGTGCCGATACTATTGCTCATCGAAAACCACCTCCCCTCCCAGGCCCTTCAAGCCGGCCCAGAAGTCAGGATAAGTTTTAGTTACGCACTCTGCGTCCTCTATGACCGTGTTGCCCGCCAGCACGCCCGGTATGCTGAAGGCCATGGCTATCCTGTGGTCGCCTTTCGCATCGATGGCGCAGCCTGCAGGCCTTCCCCCGGTTATATACATGGAATCCCTTTCCTCCCTGACTGGTATGCCCATGCGCTGCAATCCCTCCTTTACGGCAGCCACCCTGTCGGACTCCTTCAGCCGGGCGCGGCTGATGCCGCTCAGGATGCTCTCTCCCTGCGCTGCGGCAGCCAGCACAGCCATGGTCGGAAGCAGATCGATACAGTCCGACAGGTCAGCCTTCACGGCTTTCAGTCGCGCCTTCCTGGCCCTAACGCCGTCGCCTCGTACCTGCAAATCGGCGCCCATGCGCTTGAGCAGGGTCAGTATCTCCCTGTCGGCCTGCAAGCTCGACCTGTTCAGATTAAACACGTGTACATCGCCCGCCACGGCGCCCAGCGCCAGCAGGTATGAGGCCGACGACCAGTCCCCTTCCACGCGGTAGCGAGCGGGCCTGTAGGCCTGCGGCTTGATCTCGAACACCATATCGTCCGAACTGCGCCCCACCCTGATCCCGAACTTCTTCATACAGTCGATCGTCATATCAATATAGGGTTTCGATTCAACCGGCGGGGCCAGCTCTATGCTCATCCCCTCCTCAGCCCTGGGCGCGATGAAAAGCAGGGCTGAGACAAGCTGAGAGCTGATATCCCCCGGCAACCCGGCCGTGCCGCCCTTTAACAGGTCTCCACGGATGGTAACCGCCGCGCTGCCGTCGGTGGTGCAGTCCACGCCCAGCAGCCTGAGCGCCTCCACCAGCGGAGCGATGGGCCTTCGCGATAAGGACAGGCCCGCCGTCAGCCGGCAGATGCCCGGCACGAGCGAGCAGATGGCCGTCATAAAACGCAGCGTGCCGGCCGAATCGCGGCAGAACAGCTCCGAATCCGGCTGGCGGAAGCTGCCCCCGCTAACCAGCCATGAGCCATCCTTTTCGCTGATCGCCACGCCGATTTTACCGAGCGCTTCACGCCCGGCTTCAGTGTCGTCGGCATAAAGCGGACTTTCGATCTCGCTCAATCCGTCCGCCAGCGCGGCGCACATCAGAGCGCGCAGGGTATAGCTCTTGGAAGATGGAGCCTGTATACTGCCGCTAATCATGCTTTGGGAGATCGTGACTCTCATTAATTTTCAGCTCCGCAAGTATTTTTTTTACCACGCCCTCGATATCGAGCGTCGAAGTGTCTATCGTCAGGTCGGCTGCCGCCTCGTATAAAGGTATCCTGTGTTTAAGCAGGCTGTCCATGGCCGAGGCGGGATCGAATACCTGAAGCAGGGGACGCCTCTCAGGGCTGTTCAATACACGTCGCAGCAGGATGGAGGGCTTGGCCGATAGATATACGATAGTTGCATTGCGCTTGAGCGCCCCGATGTTGGACTGATCAAGGACCACACCGCCCCCGCAGGCGATCACCGTATTTTCTCTGCCGATGACCTCATTGACGGTCTCAGACTCGATACGCCGGAAGGCGTCCTCCCCGTCGTATGAAAAAATCCGGGATATCGACATCCCGGCTTTTTGCTGTATCCGAGTATCCAAATCGATGAAATCCATTCCGGAGGCCGCCGACAGCGTCCTGCCGACGGTGGATTTGCCGGCTCCCATAAATCCGATTAAAGCGATATTACTTTGCATAGCGTTTCATTGCCTGGACGGCCGCCCGGCGCATCACATCGACCGGCGCTCTGCAGCCGGTCCATATCTCGAATGACAGCGCCCCCTGCCATGCCAGCATATTCAACCCTCCAATAATCCTGGCCCCGGCTTTCTCCGCATCCCTGAGCAGCCTGGTTACGACCGGATTATATACGATATCGACCACGATGTGCCTGCGCTCCAGCAGTTTGCCGTTGACCGGGCTCTCGCCGGCATGCGGGGCCATTCCCAGGCTGGTGGCGTTCACCAGCAGGTCGGCCCTGGCCAGCGATTTGGTAAGGTTGTCCGGATTCAGTTCCAGCGCCGCGAATGTGCGGCCGGTATATTTCGCCATGTCCTCCGCGCAGTCCCGTGCTTTCTGTAGGGTCCTGTTGAGGATGGTGATATCGCTGCCGAGTGAAGCCAGCGCGAAGCAGACGGCCCTGGAGGCGCCCCCCGCGCCGAGAACAACTGCATGCAGGCTGTGAGTCTCTATGCCCTGCTCCTTCAGCAGGCGCAGGAAACCCTCCGCATCGGTATTGCCGCCGGTCAACCTCCCGTCTTTATTATGAACAACGTTTACTGCGCCGATGCGCTGCGCCAGCGGATCGACCTCATCCAGCAGGGGTATAATCGACACCTTGTGCGGGATGGTGATGTTCATGCCCGCCATATGCAGCGCCCTGATGCCTTCGACGGCGCTCGCCAGCCTGTCTCTGCTGACCCTGAAGGGTAAATAAACATAGTTGAGCCCCAGTTTGCGAAAGGCGGCATTGTGCATGGCGGGTGAGACGCTGTGTTCCACCGGATCCCCCATCACACCGCATACCAGTTTTCGGCCGTTCAATTCAAAGCCTGTCATCACGCCATCGTCCCGTAAATCCTGCGCAGGAACTCCACGCTCAGCTGCCCGGGGGCGGAGCCTCCGGTCTTATCCATTGAGGCATAGGTCAGGTAGCCGCCCGCCAGGGGCGAAAGGACGCGGCTGAGCGTCCCCGCAGTGCCCATGGCAAAAGAGATTATATCGATCCCCGGGAAGCGGCCCGGCAGTTCGAGCACGACCAGGTTGTCGTCGATATCTCCAGCCATTGTAACCACCTTGCAGATATCCGCTCCCGCGGCGAGCTGCTGTTTTACGATGATGGATAACTGCTCCGGCGGGGGTGTTTCATACCAGTTGTGATAGGAGATCAGGCAACCGGCGCTGCTTTTTATACGTTTAGCCGTATCTTTCAGCGAAGGGCAGTCCAGCTCGATATCCACCATACCGGCGCCCAGCTCAATCGCCCGCAGCAGTTTGATGATGCGTTCCTCCTCGCTGCCGGCGAATTTTCCGCGGTGCGAGATGTCCCGCATGGTGGCTATCCAGGGCTTATGTATTTGCGATACAATCTCCTGCCAGCCATCGCCCACCAGGTCCATGCGCAGCTCAAACAGATCCGACAGAGGTTCCACCCTTTTGAGGGCTGCCAGGTCGCCGCTCGTGATCACAGTGCAGATTCTGGGGCTATGCATTATCGTTCTCCAGCACGTCGACGGCCAGTGCGAAGCTGACGTCGCTCGATATGAAGACACGGCCTATCCTTTGCGGCAGGATGAACCTGGTTTTGCCGTCGACCACTTTCTTATCATGGTCCATGGCATGCAGCACCCTGGACATGTCCACCTGGGGCATGCGCGCCGGCAACCCCGCCCTCAGCAGCAGGTCTTTCAGACTGGCGAGGTCTTTGGATGGGAATATGCCCAGACGGTTTGAGATTGTTGAGGCTTTGACCATGCCTATGGCCACAGCCTGGCCGTGCCCTATCTTGAAATCCATTGCTGCCTCTATGGCGTGGCCTATGGTATGGCCGAAGTTCAGTATATTGCGCAGCCCGGTGTCGCGCTCATCTTTTTCCACGATGCGGGCTTTGATGTGCACGCAGCGCTGGACCACCTCCTCCAGCAGGTCGTTCTCAAGCGCGCGGATAGCGTCCATCTTTCTCTCGAGCAGGTTGAAAAAGGGCCGGTCGCGGATCATCCCGTATTTGATCACCTCGGCCAGGCCGTTGCTGATCTCCTTGGGCGGAAGGCTGCCCAGCGTATATGTGTCCGCGATGACCATCTCCGGATGATGAAAGACGCCGATATTGTTTTTCACCGGGCCGTGGTCCACCGCCGTTTTACCCCCCAGGCTGCTGTCCACCTGCGCCAGCAGCGTGGTGGGTAGGGCCACCAGGGGCAGGCCCCCCATGTAGGTGGCTGCCACGAATCCCGCCAGGTCGCCTATCACTCCTCCTCCCAGCGCCAGCACGGGAGTAGACCGTTCCGCCCGGGCGTTTTGCATACCGCCGTAGAGCCTGGCAGCGGTATCGAGGGATTTATGCTGTTCCCCCTCGGCAACCAGCAGCGTCACGGTTTTAAAGCCCTCTTTCTCCAGGGCCTGCCTGACCATGCTGCCGTACAGCCGGTCGATATCCGGATTGCTGATAATAACAGCCTTTTCGCCCTTAAACCTTTCCCTGGCCCACCTGCCCGCATGGTACAGCAGGCCGCCGCCGATGCGCACATCGTAAGCTTCCTTGCCGGGCCTGATCCTTATTGTCCTCAACCTTCGATACCACCTGTCAGTTTACGGATTTCGAGGATACCATGCCGTGTATCTCACGGCAGGCCTTTATTATATCCTGTAATTCGCCGGGCGTAATTGTCTGCCGGCCGTCGACGATGGCCTCCTGCGGATTATAGTGCACCTCGATCATCAATCCGTCGGCGCCTGCGGCTACAGCTGCGCAGCTCATACTGAAGATCAGGTCGCGCCGGCCTGTGCTGTGGCTGGGATCGATAATCACCGGCAGGTATGTCTCCTTTTTGATAACCGGCACTGCCGCCAGGTCCAGAGTGTAGCGCGTGTACTCCTTGCCCTTGCCCACCGGCACGATGCCGCGCTCGCAAAGGATGATGTCCTTGTTGCCCTCGGCGGCGATGTAATCCGCGAATGAGAGGAACTCCTCTATGCCGGCGCCGAAATGCCTTTTGAGCAATATGGGCCTGTTCTTCTTGCCGACCTTGGCCAGCAAATCCTGGTTGTACATATTGCGCGAACCGATCTGAAGTATATCGACATATTCAGCCGCCAGGTCTACATGGTCCTCGCCCCTGACCTCGGTGACCACGGGCAATCCGTACTCTTTGCCGGCGTCGCGCATCCATTTGAGCGCCTGTTCGGCGCTTTTCATGTCGCCACCGCCCAGTCCCTGGAAGGAGTGGACCGAGCTCCTGGGTTTGAATATACCTCCTCTCAGAATGTGCGCGCCGGCCTTTTTGATGCTCTCTGCGATCATGTAGAGCTGTTTTTTGTTCTCCACCGCACAGGGCCCGGCCATGATGATGGGTTCACCGTTGCCGATATGTATGTTACCTATATCGATGGTGCGGCGCAGCCCGCCGCTGCCGTCGGCTGCGCGCCCGTACTCCCTGCTGATCAGCTTGTATGGGGTTTCGATTTTGACCACCTCCTTGACGCCCGGCAGTATGGCGAAGTTATCGAAGGGCACCTTCCTCTCATCTCCCACCAGTCCTATGACTGTCCTGAAATCCCCCCGTGAGACATCCGCCTTGAGGCCGTGCACCTTGATCTCTTTGATCACGTTCTTGATCTCCTCTTCCGTAGCGTCGCGTTTCATTATCATCATTGTATGTGTACCTCCCTTATATTTTGTGTAAAAAAAGAAGGGCCCTCCGCCTGGAGGGCCCTTCTCGATCTTCTTACTTACAGCTACTTAAAATTCAGGTATGTTGCATCGTCCCCCAGGCAGTCTGCCGGGCGTAAAATAATAATAGGCGTAAAACCAGCGGGACAGTATGCAATTAACCATGGAGTAAACACTAACATAGAATTACAGGTATGTCAAAATGCCCGCTCGGGCACGCAACTGCTATAATTATGCGTTGATCCGTACGATATCACCAAAGGAAGCCTTAAATGAATTCTGATAAGAAAGATGTCTGGTATAACCTGACGGCTGATGAAACACTGGTCAGATTAGATTCCCGAAAAGAAGGCCTGAGCCATGAAGAGGCCACCGCCAGGCTTGAGAAATACGGGTACAACGAGCTGGAGGGTGACGACAGCGTGTCGGCCTGGCGTCTTTTACTGGAGCAATTTAAGAACGTCCTGATCATCATACTGCTGATAGCAGTCGCACTCTCCGCCTTCCTGGGTGAGACCACCGACGCCATCGTAATTTTCATTATCATAGTCTTTGCCGCCGGGCTGGGCTTTTTCCAGGAGTACCGGGCGGGACGCGCCATACAGGCGCTCAAGCGTATGGCGGCGCCGCTGGCCTCGGTGCTGAGGGGTGGGGTGGAGACCGATGTGCCCGCCAGGGAGCTGGCGCCGGGCGATGTTATCCTGCTGACCATGGGCGACATGGTGCCCGCCGACGCCCGCATTATCGAGGAGGTCAACCTGAGGACCAACGAGGCGCCGCTAACCGGGGAGTCCAATGCTGTGGAGAAAAACTGCGGCTGCATGGCCTGTGATGTCAACCTGGGCGACAGGACCAACATGGTATTTTGCGGGACTGTGGCTGTCTACGGCAGGGGCAAAGCCGTGGTGGTGGAAACGGGCAGCGGGACTGAGTTTGGAAAAATCGCCCGCATGCTGAAGGAGGTCAAGGAGGAGAGGACACCGCTGCAGGTCAACCTGGACAGCATCGGCAAATATATCGCCATTGGCGCGCTGATACTGTGCGCCGTGCTGGCCGGCATGGGCATCTGGCGCGGGCATCCGCCGCTGGAGATGCTTATCTGGGGCGTGAGCCTGGCTGTGGCGGCTGTTCCCGAGGCGCTGCCTGCTGTTGTGACCATATCTCTGGCGCTGGGCGTCAGGCGCATGGTCAAGCGCCACGCGCTGGTGCGCCGTCTATCGGCTGTCGAGACGCTGGGATGTACTACCGTGATCTGTTCCGATAAGACCGGCACGCTGACCGAGGACCAGATGACGATGAAAAAGGTCTTTCTGGACGGGCGGTTTATCGACATCACCGGCACGGGCTATGAGCCTGTGGGAGAATTTTACAGCGACGGCAGGGCACTGGACCCGGCCGATGCCGTACTGCAAAAGTATTTGAAGGCGGCCAACCTCTGCGCCAACGCCAAGCTCTACCGGGAGGACGACCGCTGGAAGATCAAGGGTGATCCCACGGAGGGCGCCTTCCTGGTGGCGGCAGCCAAGGCGGGCCTGATGGATTACCAGGCCGGAAACGATAATCCGCTGGTCGGCGAGATACCCTTCACGTCGGAGACCAAAAGGATGGTGGTCGCCTACAGGGAGCCGGATGGAGTCGTGGCCTATTCCAACGGCGCGGCCGAGGTTATTTTGAATGCCTGCGACTATATTTACCGGGACGGGCGCGAGGTCAGGCTGGATGGGGATGAGCGGGCCAGAGTCCAAAACACCATCCATCAAATGGCAGGGGAAGCTCTCAGGGTGCTGGGCACCGCGTATAAGCTGCTGCCGGACGAGTTCAGTTTGGACGAATCCGCCATCCGCGGAATGGTTCTACTGGGGTTGGGTGGTATGATAGATCCGCCTCGTGCGGAGGCGAAGGGGTCCATCGGGGTATGCGACCAGGCCGGGATCAGGACCATTATGATAACAGGCGACCATAAGCTGACGGCGGTTACCATCGCCGGCGAGCTGGGCATAATGAAGGGAGGGATGGCGCTGACGGGTGACGAGATAAATCAAATGCCTGCGGATGAGTTCAATCGTACGGCGGAAAAAGTGGATGTATATGCCAGGGTTTCGCCGGAGCATAAGCTGCGCGTGGTGGAGGCGCTGGCCCGCAAAGGTCACGTAGTAGCCATGACAGGCGACGGCGTCAACGATGCGCCCGCGCTCAAGAAAGCGGATATAGGCATAGCCATGGGAATTAAAGGCACTGACGTTACCCGTGAAGCCGCCGATATGATCCTGACCGACGATAACTTCGCCTCAATCGTGGCGGCGGTGGAGGAGGGGCGGGCCATCTATGACAATATCAAGAAATATCTGGTCTTCCTGCTTTCCTGCAACCTCGGTGAGATACTGCTGATGGCCACCGCCATACTGCTGGGTCCTTTGCTGGGTATACCGGGAGGAGCGCTGCCGCTGATCGCGGTGCAGATACTCTACGTTAACCTGGCGACGGATGGGTTGCCGGCGCTGGCCCTGGCTGTTGACCCTTACTCCAAAGATGTCATGTTCAGGAAGCCGCGGCCCAGAAACCAGACCGTCTTTACCCGTAATACGGTCAGCTATATGGTTATCATGGGGGTTTGGACCTGTATCGCCGCCATCTCCGTTTTCGTATGGGCCCTGAACCGGGGAGAGAGTCTGCTGGAGGCGCAGAGCCTGTGCTTTGTTACCCTCATCATCATCCAGTTCCTCAACGCTTTTAATTGCCGTTCACTGGAGCGGTCGCTTTTCAACCTCGGCGTCAATCAGAACAGATGGCTGCTGGCCGCTGTTGGATGGGAGCTTGCGCTGCTCTTACTTGTAGTCTATGTTCCCTTTCTGCAGGGTGCTTTCAACACCTTTGCCCTGACTATCGAGGACTGGATTGTGGCAGTGTCCGGCGCGTTGACTATAGTCGTGGTAGCCGAGATCTACAAGTTGATTTCCGTCCGGTTCAACAGGTGACGTCCTGCTGCCGGCAGACGTAGGGGCGGACCTTCAGGTCCGCCCGCAAAGCGGGATGTCTCAGATACGTGTAGCTTTGGAGGTTAGAATAGTGCCTGCCCCATGGTCAATTGCAGTACGTAATAGATGATGCCGGCGATGATTGCTGCGCCGGGTATGGTCAGCAGCCAGGCCCAGACGATGCGCAGGGTGACGCCCCAGTGAACCGCGGTCCAGCGGTTGGCCGATCCCACGCCTGACACGGCGCCGGTTATCACGTGTGTGGTGCTGACCGGCACGCCCAGGTAGGTGGCCAGGAAGATGGAGAAGGCGCTGGCGGTCTCGGCGCAGAAGCCGTCTATCGGCCTCAGCCGTGTGATCTTCTGGCCCATGGTTTTGACGATGCGCCAGCCTCCCGTCAGTGTGCCCAGGGCGATGGCTGCATGCGCGATCAGGACGACCCATAGCGGTACAAAATACTCCTCCAGAAAGCCCCCTGCGAAGAGCAGGCTGGTGATAATGCCCATGGTCTTCTGCGCGTCGTTGCCGCCGTGTCCCAGGCTGTAGAGTGCGGCTGATACCAGCTGAGCAATGCGCGACCACCTGTTGACCACACCCGGACGCTGCCTGCACAGCATCCATGACGTTAACACCTTCAATACATATCCCAAAACGAGTCCGATGGCCGGGGCCAGAATAATGAATATCAATGTCATGTACCAGCCCGCGGTTATGATCACACCGAAGCCGCTTTTTACGATGGCGGCGCCGGCGTAGCCGCCGATCAGGGCATGAGAGGAGCTGCTGGGCAGCCCCAGGTACCAGGTGATCAGGTTCCAGCTTATCGCGCCCAGCAAACCAGCCAGTATGACCGTCTCGTTGACGTAGCTGACGTCGATCATACCCTTGCCGATGGTCATGGCCACTGCAGTTCCGAAGATCAGGAAGGCTATGAAGTTAAAGAAGGCCGCCCAGATCACGGCCAGCCTGGGGGAGAGGACGCGGGTGGAGACAACTGTAGCTATGGAATTGGCGGCATCGTGCATGCCATTGGTGAAATCGAAAGCCAGGGCGACAAGTATGATGAAGCCGATGAAGATTAAGTTTAAATCCAGCATGAAGCACAAGGTGATAATAATAATTCAGGCGCCTAATTATATTATGTTTTGAGGTTAATTGTTATTCACCGGATCAGGATGTTATGGAATTGAGCGCCGGATTCCAAATGGCTGCATTCAATATTGACGTTGCCGGCGGCGCAGGATCATAAGCATGCCTATGAATAGCGCTGCCAGCAGGCAGAGGGAGCTGAGTACCAGTACGATATTGTTGCCCAGGTTGTCGCTCACGTTGAAGCTGCCCGCGCTCACACCGTTGACGTACACCGAATAAGTACCCGGTATTTCGCGGCTGACTGCGAACTCGACCCTGGTGGATTTTCCACTGTTAACTGAGACGCCGTAGCTCTGGTCCTGCTCTCCATTGACATAAATCGTAACACCGGTAGAGCCGTTCACCCTGCCTTTGTTGGTAACCAGCGCTGAGACTGTCACGGGAATTCCCGGCTCGGTACTTGATGAAGATAGAGACGCCGATTGTACAACAATGTTGGATAAATTAATGGTGTTCGATTCCCACGTCCAGGTATATGTGTTTGAAACCGTGGATGAATGCGAGGTAATCTGCTGCTGTGCGGGCGGAACAACATCTTCAGGTGGTGGTGGTGGTGGAGTTGGTGATGGTGATGGTGATGGTTGAATATGTGTCCTCGCAGTATCAAATGCGGGCCCGTGCATATTACCTGCCGGGTACTGCCAGACAGCAACGCCTGTGGAAATGATATCCGAGCCGGCGGGAGCGTCGCAGCAGGAGATGGTCACCGTTACCTGCCGTGTACTTGCGGCCGCAAGGGAGCCCAGATTCCAGGTGACCACGCCGCCTGCATAGGCTCCGCCGTCGCTGGAACCGACATAATTGCAGCTGGAGGGAAGTAGATACTGCGCGATTACGTTGCCGGCGTCTACGGTTGAGCTATTATTGGTAAGGGATAGTGTGAAGACCAGGTTGGTGCCGCACTGCCCAGTGGGCGGCCCGCTCACGGTCATTGATAGCACAGGGAAAAGATATGCGGTGGTGGTGAAGCTTTCGCCGGCAGGTCCGTATTCATTGGTGAGACTGTCTTTCCAGGTGGCCGCTGCCGTATCAACCAGCACCGTCTGCTCGGCGATCAGCGGGTCAACCTGCAGAGTAACTGTTACCGAGCGCGATCCATCCGGGTCGATGGTTCCCAGGTTCCAGGTCACTATGCCGGCGGCATAGGCGCCGCCATCGCTGCTGCTCACATAGATCATACCTGTCGGAACGTAATCCTTCAGCTCGGTATCGAGAGCACTTCCTCCCGAAGAATTGGTCAAAGTAATGGTATAGGTGCATTGATCGCCCGGGCTGGCTGTGGCCGGGCCGGATTTGGCAACTGTCAGATGAGGAGTGGTGTAGATGATGGTGGTCAGGGAGCTGCCGGCTGGGCCGTAGCTGTTGCCCACACCGTCCTGCCAGGTTACCATGGCGCCGTTGGACAGGGGCGTACCGTTGGCCACG
>JAFGHL010000121.1 GCA_016930155.1 Dehalococcoidia bacterium
AACTATTAAAATCTATATCAAGGATAGCGGTATAATGTTTTGCAAGGTCTCTCTAACTCAAAACCGACAAATCAGAGACAGTAACGACAACTACAGGAAATTTGACATATGCCAAGATTACTGCTATATTATAAATTTGCAATTATGCCATTTCTACTTAGGGCGCCAAAGCATTGTCCCGTGTATATATTCCATCTGTTGTCATCTTAAATTTCGTTTGACAAACCAATTCGCAGACGACCGGTAACTATTAGGACAGGAGAAGATATGTCTATTTCTATCGTTGCAGAGAATAACAACCTGCCTGTTGTCAAGAGCAAAAATTATGCCCGCCTGCCCCAGGTGCTTGAGATACCCAACCTGATACAGGTGCAGCTCGATTCCTTCAGATGGTTCATGGAGGAGGGGATCAAGGACCTGCTGCAGGAGGTATCTCCCATAAAGGACTTTACTGGCGGCAAGATGGAGCTTTCCTTCACCGGATATGAATTTCGTCCGCCAACGCACGATGTAGCCATGTGCCGTGAGAGAGACATGAGCTATCAGTCAAACCTTTATGTGCGTGCCAGCCTGCTGATTAAAGAGACGGGGGAAATCAAGGAACAGGAAGTATTTCTGGGCGAGATCCCGCTCATGACTGAGAACGGTACATTCATCATCAGCGGTGCGGAAAGGGTGGTTGTCAACCAGTTGATCCGTTCGCCAGGTGTATATTTCACCATGGTGACCGAGGATAGTGGTCGGCGGCTCTGCAATGCCAAGCTTATTCCTGAACACGGCGCCTGGCTCGAGTTCGAGACATCGGGCAAAGACGTTATCTGGGCCAAGATCGACGGCCGGCGCAAAATAGGTGTCACAACTCTACTGCGCGCCATCAGCGGGGAAGGCGATCCCGAGGATGCGCTGAACTGCAATACGGACGAGGAGTTGCTGGAATTATTCAAGGTTGATGATGACAATCCGGAGCACAGGTATATCTCAGCGACGATTGACAAGGAACCGGAATCGATCAGGACCAAGAAGGAATCATTGATTGATATATACAAGAAACTGCGTCCCGGCGAGCCGCCCGACGGCGACAGCGCCAAAAGCTTAATAATCAATATGTTTTTCCATCCCAGAAGGTATGACCTGGGCAGGATAGGCAGGTTTAAACTCAACAAGAGGCTTGAATATCAGAAGCTTGGTTACAATATAACATCACGCGCTCTCAAACCGCGCGACCTGGTTGAGATTATTCGCAAAATAATACAGATTAATAATGAAAAGGTGATGCCCGATGATATCGATCACCTGGGCAACCGGCGAGTCAGGACTACCGGCCACCTGATACAGAACCAGTTCAGAGTCGGCCTCATCAGGCTGGAACGTACTATTAAAGAAAGGATGAGCCTGCAGAGCGACGATCCCACCCCTACCAACCTTATTAATAACAGGCCCATCATCGCCGCCATGAGGGAGTTTTTCGGAGGCTCGCAGCTCTCGCAGTTTATGGATCAGACCAATCCACTGGCAGAGCTCACTCATAAGCGTCGACTTTCTGCGATGGGGCCGGGCGGCCTTTCCCGCGAACGCGCCGGATTCGATGTGCGCGATGTGCACCATTCTCATTACGGCAAGATATGCCCTATTGAAACGCCGGAAGGTCCCAATATCGGCCTCATCGGTTCACTGGCGACCTATGCGCGCATAGACAGCCTGGGTTTCATAGAGACTCCCTACCGCAAGGTTTATGTGGAATTGAGCAATAGTTCTGAAATGCTGGTTGGAAGGACGCTGAGACAGGACGTGCTGGACAGCAAGAAAAAGCAGGTGGCAGCGGCAGGTACGCTCATCGACGAAGCTCTTGCCAGGAAAATTGCCGCCGTACCCGCGTGTAATATCAAGATAGTGCCCTATGTCTCCGGCGAGATCGAATATTTTACCGCCGACAGGGAAACCAATATGTGCATAGCCCAGGCCAATGCTCCGCTCAATGCCAGGGACGAATTCAAGGAAGAGCGCGTCGGCGCTATCCGCAGTGGAAAATATGTGACGGAACCTCCTGAGAAAATGGATTACATGGATGTTTCGCCCAAGCAGGTTTTCAGCGTTACCACGGCGCTCATTCCTTTCCTCGAGCACGACGATGCCAACCGTGCGCTGATGGGTTCGAATATGCAGCGCCAGGGTGTGCCCCTGGTCAAGCCTGAAGCTCCACTGATCGGCACCGGAATGGAAGGCGAGGTTGCCAAATATAGCGGGCAGGTGGTCTATGCAGTGGATAAGGGGGAGGTCGTGGCTGTAGACAGCAAGAGAATCACTGTTAAAAACGACGGGAAAAAGCGTGATTATAACCTGACCAAGTTCTATCGCACCAATCAGGGAACATGCATAAACCAGCGCCCGGTTGTAAGGCGGGGAGACAGCGTCGTGCCCGGACAGGTCATAGCTGACGGAGCGGCTACTCAAAACGGCGAGCTTGCCCTGGGCCAGAACGTGCTCTGTGCATTCATGACATGGAGGGGATACAACTTTGAAGATGCCATCATCATCAGCGAGAGGCTGGTGAAACAGGATAAGTTCACCTCAATCCATATTGAGAAGTACGAGGTTGAGGCGCGCGAGACGAAGCTGGGTAAAGAGGAGATAACCAAGGATATCCCCAACGTCGGAGAAGAAAGTCTGAGGGATCTGGATGAGTTCGGTGTCATCAGGGTCGGCGCCGAGGTCGGACCCGGCGATATACTTGTAGGGAAGATCACACCCAAAGGTGAAACCGAGCTGACGGCAGAGGAGAAGCTGCTCCGGGCCATATTCGGTGAGAAAGCGCGCGAAGTGAAGGACACTTCTCTGCGGGTGCCCCACGGAGAGGGTGGCAAAGTAATCGAGGTGACTGAATTTAACAGCGATAACCATGCAGACCTGCCGGCAAACGTAATCAAGCTGGTCAGAGTCTGGATTGCCCAGCGCCGCAAGATCTCGGTCGGAGACAAGATGGCCGGGAGGCACGGCAATAAGGGCGTTATCTCTATCATTCTGCCGGAAGAAGATATGCCATTCATGCCGGATGGCAGGCCCATAGACATTGTGCTCAATCCCATCGGTGTACCATCAAGAATGAATATCGGCCAGATACTGGAAACTCACCTGGGCCTGGCCGCTGACATTTTCGGCGAGAGGGTGATTAACCCCATCTTCGACGGCGCCGATACCGAGGCTGTCGAAGATGCGCTGGGAAAAGCCTGGATCGTGCGCAAGGCACGTGAAGAAGGTATAGTCAATCAGGATCGTCTTGACGAAGAAGGGCTTGCCCTGATTAAAAAATGGCTGGGTGAGCATGTCATAAATGCCGATAAGGTGTTCGACGAAAGCGGCAAGTACCATGGCGAGGCCAGGCGGGCCAGCCTGATAATGTGGCTGGAAAAAGAGATCGGTGTAGAAGGCGCCGTTTCCAGAGATCTGAGCAACGAGGAACTTGACGAGAAAGTGGAAGCGGCGTATATGGAGACAAAAATCGTGCCGCCCACATTCGGTAAGATTCAGTTGCGCGACGGCAAGACTGGCGAGCTTTTCGACCAGCCGGTCACGGTGGGCATTATCTACATGATGAAACTGATCCACCTGGTTGATGATAAAGTTCATGCCAGGTCTACTGGGCCTTACTCGCTGATCACGCAGCAGCCGCTGGGCGGCAAGGCGCAATTCGGCGGCCAGCGCTTCGGTGAAATGGAAGTCTGGGCGCTTGAGGCCTACGGCGCCAGCCATACGTTGCAGGAGCTTTTAACAGTCAAGTCGGACGATGTCCAGGGCAGGGCCAAAGCGTATGAGGCACTGGTCAAGGGGGAGGATGTGTTGCAGCCGGGAGTTCCCGAATCGTTCAAGGTTCTATTTATGGAGCTGCGCAGCCTCGGCCTGGCGGTGGAGTTGCTGAATGAGGAAGACCAGAGCATCAACCTGTTTGAAGATAAGAAAAAAATGGGCGGATTGCCCAAAGCTTTAAGATAGGGGATAGAAAGTGTTCGAAATTAACGATTTTAATGCAATACGCATCTCCCTGGCATCGCCTACACAGATCGAGGACTGGTCGTACGGCGAGGTAACCGAGCCGGAGACAATCAACTATCGTACGCTTAAACCGGAGAAGGACGGACTTTTTTGCGAAAGGATCTTCGGACCTGTTAAGAACTACGAATGCTATTGCGGCAAGTACAAGAAAATTCGTTATCGCGGCGTTACCTGTGAAAGGTGCGGCGTCACAGTAGAGCATTCCAAGGTACGCCGCGAGCGCATGGGCCATATCACCCTGGCGGCTCCGGTCGCACATATCTGGTTTGCCAAGGGTGTGCCCAGCCGGCTGGCTCTTCTGCTGGATATATCCCCGCGCAATCTTGAGCGCGTGCTCTATTTTGCCCAGTACGTGATCATCTCAAGGAACGAGGACAGCTGCCGTGAAAAGCTGGAAGCCTACTATGCCTATAAGAAACAGTCGCTGCTCAATTCTCTGGAAGAGCTTGAGGGCAGCCATAAGGCTGATAAGGCTGACAAAGCTGACAAAGCTGATCGGGAGAGTTTGGAGGAGAAAAAGCGAGCAATCGAGGAGAAGCTGGCAGATCTGGAGAATGACAGCAGGATAGATAATACCGAGATAAAGAAGCTGCCTTTACAGGTGCTGAGTGAGAACGAGTACCAGCAATACAGGGAAAAATATGGTGATGCCTTCGAGGTGGGTATGGGTGCTGAGGCCATACTCAATATCTTAAGGGCGATGAGCTTGGAAGATCTTCGCCAGCAGTTGGTTAAAGATATCAGGCAAAGCGAGGGACAGAAGCACAAGAAATTAAGCAAGCGACTCCGTATCGTGGAAGCGTTCTGGCGTAGCGGCAATAAGCCGGAGTGGATGATTTTCACAGTTCTTCCTGTGCTGCCTCCCGAGTTACGTCCCATCGTACAACTCGACGGAGGCAGGTTTGCCACCAGCGACCTTAACGACCTTTATCGCAGGGTGATCAACCGCAATAATCGTCTCAAGAAACTGATGGAGCTCGGGGCGCCCGAGATCATAGTGCGTAATGAAAAAAGGATGTTGCAGGAAGCGGTTGACGCCCTGATAGATAACGGTAGAAGGGGCAGGCTGCCCAGCGCCGCCAGCACACATAAACTCAAGTCTCTTTCAGATATGCTGCGCGGCAAGCAGGGCCGGTTCCGCCAAAATCTGCTGGGTAAGCGCGTGGATTACAGCGGCCGCTCGGTCATTGTTGTCGGGCCCGAACTCAAACTGCATCAGTGCGGCCTGCCCAAGCATATGGCGTTGGAGCTTTTTAAGCCCTTTGTCATGCGCAGGTTGATCGAACAGGGATATGCCCATAATATTAAAAGCGCCCGCCGTCAGGTTGAACGGGCCAGGGCGGAAGTCTGGGACATACTGGCCGATGTGATTAAAGAGCGCCCGGTGATGTTAAACCGCGCGCCTACGCTCCACAGGCTGAGCATCCAGGCCTTCGAGCCCACGCTGATTGAAGGCAGCGCTATTCAACTCCATCCTCTGGTGTGCTCGGCATTCAACGCCGACTTCGATGGTGACCAGATGGCCGTGCACGTGCCGCTGTCCAGGTCGGCTGTACGCGAGGCACGGGAGCAGATGCTGAGTGTACACAATATGCTGCTGCCCAGCTCGGGTGAGCCCGTGATGACGCCCACTCTGGATATGGTGCTTGGATGCTATTACCTTACCAATATGAAGCCGTCCGCGGCTGGCAAACCGAAGCTGTTCGGCAGCCCTGCCGAGGCCATCCTTGCCTATGAGATGTTTAAGATCACGAGCGACAGCATCTACCCCGACCTGCATGAGGAGATACTGGTCAGGATCAGGGGATCCGAACATGAGCCGGAGGAAGAGAAGAGCGATACAGAGGCAGAGGTCGTTGTTGAGGCCGTTGAAGAGATAGAGCCGTCGCAATACAGGGAGATGCGTTTACCGGGGCCTGATGGCAGAACGTTCAAGACCAGTATAGGCCGTATCATATTCAATAAGATATTGCCGGATGAATTAAGATACCATGAACCCTACAATGGGTTCTGTAACTTCGCTACCAGCAAGGGCGACCTGCGTCGCCTCGTATCCGAGTGCTTCCGCTGGTGTGGTCGCGAGAAAACAGTGCGCATGCTGGACGAGCTCAAAAGGCTGGGATTCGAGTATACAACTAAATCCGGCACTACCATATCCGCCAGAGATATAGAAGTGCCCAAGGTCAAGCAGAAGCTTATGAGCAGGGGAGATGAGGATATAGCCATCCTGCAGACCCAGTATAACAAGGGCCTTATTACCGAGGAGGAATTTGAAGCCCAGGCGATCGATGTATGGACGCGCACGACCAATCAGATCGAGGAAGAGATCAAGAAATCTTTGGACCGCTATGGCGGCGTCTACATGATGGCCAATTCCGGCGCCAAGGGTAATATATCGCAGATCAGACAGATGGCCGGCATGAGAGGACTCATGACCGACCCCTCCGGACGTATTATCCCCTTCCCCATCAAGGCGAGCTTCAGAGAAGGTTTGTCGGTGATGGAATACTTCATGTCCACCCACGGCGCACGCAAAGGCCTGGCGGACACTGCGCTCAGAACATCGGACGCAGGCTACCTAACACGCCGCCTGATAGATGTGGCGCAGGACTTGATCATACTTGAAGAGGACTGCGGATACTCGGGTGAAGGGCTCCTGTTCTCGACTGTCTACAGCGAAAAAGAGAAGGGGCTGCTGCCTTCGTTTGAGGAGAGAATCAAGGGCCGCCTGGCAGCCAGGGACATCGTTCATCCCGGTACCGGTGAAATCATCGTTGCCATGAATGAAATGATCGATGAGGACAAGATAAAGCAAATCGTCCAGGCCGAGATTAAAGAGATCAGCATAAGGTCGCCTCTCATCTGCAACTCAAAGCGCGGTGTCTGTCGCCACTGTTATGGGCGTGACCTGTCCTCCACAGAGTTGGTTAAGATCGGCACGGCGGTCGGCATTATATCAGCCCAGAGCATCGGTGAGCCGGGCACACAGCTTACACTAAGGACCTTCCATACGGGTGGTGTAGTAGGCATGGATATCACCACCGGCCTGCCGCGCGTGGAGGAGCTATTCGAGGCCAGGATTCCCAAGGGAAAGGCCATACTTACGGAGATAGATGGCACGGTGAACCTGAACGAGGTAGTTGAAGAGGGGATTCTCAAAAATCGCGAGATCATCATTACGCATGTAGAGAAGTATCCCATTGATTACGATGTACCTGCAGGCTATAAGATTCTGGCCGAGAATAATGCTTATGTCAGGGGAGGCGATGTTCTGGCCGAGCCTGATACGTCGCTGGTCAAATCGGGGGATCAGGGTTCCAAACCTCTGCTTGCCCGTGTTGATGGCGTGGTCAAGGTCGAGGGCGGCAAGATAACTTTAACCTATGAAGAGAAGGACGAACGTAAATATGATGACATACCGGTGACCGCCCATATCCTGGTCAAGCAGGGCGATTATGTGCGCGCCGGTGACAAGCTCATCGAAGGCGTTAAGGATCCGCAGGATATACTTCATATCAATGGCAGGCAGGATGTGCTGCGCTATCTGATTGACGAGGTACAGAAGGTGTATCGCAGCCAGGGCGTGAACATAAACGACAAACATATCGAGACCATCGTCAGGCAGATGCTCAGGAGGGTAAGGGTGGAGTTCTCGGGCGATACGGACCTGCTGGTGGGCGACCTGGTCGACAGGCTCGATTTCGAGAACATCAATGCCATGATGGAAGCTGAAGGTGGTGACCAGGCCGTTGCGAGGCCGGTCCTGTTGGGCATTACCAGGGCGTCGCTGAACACCGACAGCTGGCTGGCGGCGGCATCCTTTCAGGAGACGACCAGGGTGCTGGCTGAGGCGGCCATCTGGGGCAAAACCGATAGGCTTCACGGACTCAAGGAGAATGTTATTATCGGCAAATTGATACCATCCACCATAACCCTTACTCAGAAGCTGGGCAAGCCTGTCAACAGGTTGCTGGAGGATAGTCCCGAGGTATTTACCGAATCGGTAAGCAACTTTGTCAATCCTCTGGCCGTAGACGATGTTGAAGCTGTGGAAGGTGAAGAGCCGGTTGAAAGCCAGGTTGAACAGGAATAAAGATCGTTAAATCAGCATAATTTAGTGCGACCCCGCCTTAAGGCGGGGTCGCTTCATTGCTGCAGATGAATTGCTGCGTTTATCAGAAAGACCGTGTGCTATAATGCTACTGAAAAAGTAAGGCGTATCCGGAATGCAGGAAGAGGAATCACCGCGCATAGTATCAGGCAAGCTGGGTCCGGAGGATACCACGCTCGATGCCAACCTTCGACCCAAGAAGCTGGATGATTTTATCGGGCAGCAGAAGGTCAAAGAAAACCTCGATATCGGAATAAAGGCTGCGCAGAAGCGTGGGGAGGCCATCGACCATATCCTGCTTTACGGCCCTCCTGGGCTGGGCAAGACCACGCTGGCCTTCATCATCGCCGGTGAGATGGGTGTGAATATCAAGGTCAGCTCAGGCCCTGCTATAGAACGTCCGGGCGACCTGGCCGCCATATTGACCAATCTGCAGAAAGGCGATGTGCTCTTCATCGATGAAGTTCACAGGCTGAGCAGGATTGTGGAGGAGATACTCTATCCCGCCATGGAAGATTATGCCCTCGATATCATCCTGGGAAAGGGGCCGGGGGCCAGGAGCCTGAGGCTTAATTTGCCCCGTTTTACTCTTATAGGCGCCACCACACGCTATGCCGCCATGAGCTCTCCCCTGAGGGACAGGTTCGGCTCGGTACACAGGCTGGACTTTTATGAAGTCGATGCCATCGGCTCGATCATCAAGCGTTCGGCCCGAATTTTTAAGCTGAAGATCGATGACGGGAGCATAGATTTAATCGCCTGCCGCGCCCGCGGCACACCGCGCGTGGCCAACCGCCTTCTCAAACGCATACGCGATTATGCCCAGGTCAAGGCTAACGGTGTGGTCACGCAGGACGTGACCCTCGAGGCCATGGGTAAACTGGAGGTGGACCAGCTCGGGCTGGATGAAATCGACCGCAAAGTGATGAGGACCATCATACAAAAATTCGATGGTGGGCCGGTAGGATTGGATACAATTGCGGCCTCCATCAGCGAGGAGTCAGACACCATAGAAGGTGTTTATGAGCCCTACCTTCTGCAGCTTGGATTCCTGGAGAGGACGCCCAGGGGACGCATGGCCACCCGGCTGGCCTATGAACACCTCGGCATAGCTTACAAGCGGGGACGCTCTCCGCAGGGTTCACTCTGGTAAGAGGCCGGCAGGCGCAGGCCGGTATTTGACAGCGCTGCAGTATTTCTATAAACTATTATTCATTAAAAGTCCTCTGGTGGTCAGAGCGAAGCGGAACCACCCGTTCCCATCCCGAACACGGAAGTGAAACGCTTCAGCGCAGATGATACTGAGGGAGGGATTCCTCGGGAAAATATGCCACTGCCAGGGACTTTTTTTATTGCCTTTTTTGTACGGTTTTTCCTTGAACAGCTTCAGTTGAAGCTGCAGTTCTTTGACTTGCCTCATACTACAACATATAATTCATAGTACACAGCCTATCAGGGCTACGTCTAAATTCCGCTTTTCGAGGTTACTATGGCCAGCAGATTTGAAAAATTCTCAGAGCGTGCCCGCCGGGCGCTTACACGCGCACAGGAGGAGGCACAGCATTTCGGGCACAGCTATATTGATACGGAGCATATATTGCTGGGATTGATTGCCGAGGAAGA
Organism: Dehalococcoidia bacterium; assembly: GCA_016930155.1. GTDB lineage: Bacteria > Chloroflexota > Dehalococcoidia > GIF9 > UBA5629 > CAIMUM01. The sequence continues at coordinate 9,782 of JAFGHL010000121.1, forward strand.
TAGTGTGGCCAGCCAGGTGCTCAATAACCTGGGCGTTGCAACCAGTAAAGTCCGTTCCGCCGTAGAATTCATCGTGGGGCGGGGTGGACGTCCCAATACCAACGAAGTCGGACTTACGCCGAGGGCCAAAAAGGTCATCGAACTGGCTGTCGATGAGGCAAGGCGCCTCAATCATAGCTATATCGGCACCGAACACCTGTTGCTGGGGTTGCTAAAAGAGAGGGAAGGCTCGGCAGCCGGTGTGCTCGAGAGCCTGGGGATCACTTTCGACAAGGTGCTGGCCGAGGTTAATAAGTTGCTGAGCGTGGCAGGCGGCCAGGCCAGGGCGGTAACCAAGGAAGGGGCTAGGACCCCCATACTGGATCAGCTTGGCGTGGACCTGACCAGCCTGGCGCGCCAGGGCAAGCTGGACAACATCGTCGGCAGGGAAAAAGAATGTGAACGCATTGTACAGATACTCAGCCGTCGTACCAAGAATAATCCCGCGCTCATTGGTGAGCCCGGCGTGGGCAAATCAGCCATCGTAACCAAGCTGGCGCAGCAGATCGTTTCCGGAGATATCCCTGAGCCCCTCAGGAACAAGAGGCTGGTGACTTTGGATATCGGTTCGCTGGTGGCCGGGACCAAGTACCGCGGCGAATTCGAAGAGAGACTCAAAAAGGTACTCGACGAGATCAAAGGCGCAGGCAATTGTATCGTCTTTATCGATGAGTTGCATACCATAGTCGGCGCAGGTGCGGCTGAGGGCGCGGTGGACGCCTCCAATATACTTAAGCCGTCGCTTTCCAGGGGCGAAATTCAGTTCATCGGCGCCACGACGTTGGACGAGTACCGCAAATATATCGAAAAGGATGCCGGCCTGGAGAGACGGTTCCAGCCTGTGACGGTAGCGGAGCCGACCGTTGAGCAGACCGTTCTTATTTTGAAAGGAATCAAGCACCACTACGAGGATTACCATAAGCTGATTATCCACGACGAGGCTCTGAACGCAGCCGCCTCTATGGCGTCGCGCTATATCTCCGACCGCTTCCTGCCGGACAAGGCTATTGATATTATGGACGAGGCAGCATCGCGCGTCAGGATTAAGAAAGGGGTGGTTCCAATCGGCATTGCCGAGGCACAGAAAGCCTTGGAGATCGTCAGGCGCGACAAGGATAATGCCATCGGTTCACAGCAGTACGAGATGGCAGCCGAGCTGCGGGATCGCGAGGTGCAGTTGCAGGCCAAGATCAAGAACATGGAACAAGAATGGCAGGACACACAGAAGAAGGAAACGCCCATCGTGACCAAGGAAGACATCGCCGAAGTGGTCGGCATGTGGACCGGCATACCTGTTATCAGCCTGACTATGGACGAATCGGAACGACTGCTCAAAATGGAGGAGTCCATTCATCAGGATATCGTGGGGCAGGATGAGGCTATCATAACAATTGCCAAGGCAGTCCGCCGTGCCCGGGCCGGACTCAAGGAGGCCAGGCGTCCCATGGGCTGCTTCATCTTCCTGGGTCCCACCGGCGTTGGCAAGACTGCGCTGGTCAAAGCGCTGGCCAAGTTCATGTTCAAGAGCGAAGAAGCCATGGTCAGGCTGGATATGTCGGAGTTCATGGAGCAGCATAACGTCGCCCGGCTGGTCGGCGCACCCCCGGGATATATAGGCTACGAAGAGGGCGGACAACTGACGGAAGCGGTGCGGCGCAATCCTTATTGCGTGGTTCTTCTCGACGAGATCGAGAAAGCGCATAAAAATGTTTATGACATCCTGCTGCAGATCATGGATGACGGCCACCTGACCGACGCCAAGGGCAGGCGGGTGGATTTCCGCAATACCATACTGGTTATGACATCGAATGTCGGCGCCGAAGAGATCAAAAAAAACAAGGGGCTGGGCTTCAGCGTCCATTCTGACGAAGTTAAGAGCAGGCAAGTGGCCTATGAGCATATGAAAGATATCGTTATGCGCGAGATGAAAAAGGTCTTCAGGCCTGAGTTCCTCAACCGCATCGACGCTTCCGTGGTTTTCCATGCGCTCAATAAGGAACATATCCGCCTCATAGTCGATCTCATGCTGCGGGAGGCGGTCACTTCCATGCAAGAAAAACAGATAATCCTTGAAGTGTCCGACTCCGCCAAGGAATTCATAGCAGAGAAGGGATATGATCCTGATTTCGGGGCGCGGCCGCTGCGGCGCGTCATTCAACAGGAGGTTGAGGATCGCCTGTCGGAAAGCGTCCTGCAGGGTAAATACGAGGGCGGCTCCAAGGTGCTGGTCGACTACGACGGTACCCAGATAATTATTCGAAAGCTCGAGAAAGCCGTAGCGCCTGCTGCAGAGAGCAAGTTGCTTGCAGGCGAGGGCAACCATTTGCTGGGCAGCAGCAACCCGTAAACGACGCAATTAATCAGAATCATAAGAGGGCGTGACCGGTCGTACGGCGCGCCCTCAGTCTTTTCTATACCGGCTATTATGCTAATTCCTGCTGCCACCTGTTTCTTTCACCCGGAACAGGCAGATTGCGGCCCCAAAGATAGCGGCCGCCCAGAAAAGGAACGGCCATGCTATATTTCTTACAGCCAATGAACCTCCGATGATGGGCAGAAAGAATCCGCCGATATTCTGGCTGGTTACGGCTAATCCCAGGGCAGTCGCTCCGTAGGCAGGGCCTATTTCTTTCATTTCGAGAATTATCGTATAGCACAGCGCAACTACACCCATATAAGCGAATCCAATAGCAGGGACCAGGAGCCAGAGGAAGGCGGTGTTGGATATCGTCAGGAGACAGGTGCCGGCGCCCATGATAACGGCACAAATTGAGATCAGTGCTTTTCTGCGGCCGATCTTGTCTGAAATCAATGGTATCAGAAGGGCGCCTGCTATACCTGCCAGGAAGAGAGTTGACGATATCGGATCGCCGATATTGTTGGGCAATCCGGTATCAATGAGGTAAGTCGGCAGATAACCCACAATTGATGCAAAAGAACCCATTAGAGTCACATTCATTATTAAGATGAGCCACATATCTTTTGAGCGGAAGATAACGCCCAATGCTTCATGGAAAGGGACGCGCTTCTCTGAGGTCTCTGTATTAGCAATATTTTGATTAGGCCCGGTTCCTCTCATCAGGCAAAGCCAGGCGATGCCGAGGACCGCGCATAGAGCGCTGTAAATGAACAGGACATTTCGCCACGATCCTGCTAAAGGTAATATGAATGTTGCTCCAAGTGCGGTCGATAATACCGCGCCCAGACTGAATCCTGAGCTTGTTATACCCACTGCCATGCCGAGCTGGTCCGGGGGAAAATACAGGCCGGGAGTCCTGTTAACGTTGGGTATTGCAGCTCCGATAGCAAAACCGCACAGCGACATGGAGATTGTCAGGCTGATATAGTCGGCAGACAGTGCCCGCAGACCGTTAGTCAGGGCTACAGCAAAGCACAGTATGCCGATGACTTTATAGAGGCCGAAGCGGTCACCCGCCAGTCCGCCCAGGAACGAGCCGAAAGCCATCCCGAGAAAGAAGAAACCCCATATCACCCCTATTTGCAGAAGGGTTAAATTCAGCTCATCGATGATGCCGCTGAAGAAAACCGGCATTGCCGTATAGGGTATTCCCACTATGCCGAGAAAAACTGCGGTGTTCAGTATTAAAACCGACCATTTGTTCAGAGCAGGTGCTTCCTTTGCCACCGGTTAGCACCTTGCCCGGTTAATTGCAGGTAAAGTCCCGCCCGGGCAGCAATCCGGCAGGACTCCTGTGGCTTTATCCAACACGATGCTTCAGCACTTTACCGTAAATATTTCGCCTGACCGAGAGATAAGCGCTCTGTGAAATTCTGCGCCCATAATAGGCCACTTTTCCCAGAGTTCCGGGAATCACCAGGAACTTGCCTTTCTCAATCCCGCGCACTATCTCTGCTATACCTTTATCGAACGGCGTGCTCCAGAAGCTCCACACTTCCTGTTCGTAACCCTTATCGAAGCCATAGTACCGGGCGCTTCTCAGGATGTTGGTCTCAATGGGTGAGGGGCAGACCAGCGTGACCTTTATGCCCTTGTTTGCGACCTCGTTGTAGAGAGCTTCGCTCATACCGGATATGGCGAACTTGCTGGCTCCGTAGTGGGTCTCCGCCGGGCTGCCGGCCAGCCCGCCCATCGAGGATACATTGACCACGTGGCCGGAGCCGCGTTTTACCATATCCGGTAGAAATGCCATGAGCATATAGACGGCGCCCCAGAAGTTGATAGCCATAATCCTTTCCCATTCCTCAAGGGGCACGTCCAGGAATTCGCCCACGACCACCACCCCCGCGTTGTTTATGAGCATGTCAATGCCGTCCATCTCGGAGTTTACTTTTTCAGCAAGCTCATTCACCCGGGCACGATTGCTCACATCAACTGTATATTTATGGCATCGAGCGCCGGCACGCTCTACTTCTGAGGCTGTCTGATCCAACGCGTTGCGGTCGATGTCGACCAATGCAAGCTCATGGCCTTTCTTCGCGAATGCAAGGGCCATCCCTCTGCCCAACCCCTTAGCTGCGCCTGTTATAAGAATCCTCACTTTGATGACCTCCTTAATTTAATACAACAATAGTTATGATCCATAGCACGACCCCCATTAATTAACAGATTAGATGAAGATGAAAAAAGCGGTCAAAACGGAATCTGAACTTTAGCTGATTGCTATCTGATGCTTCTGTTAAAATTTCGACTATTAGTCGAATATTTGAAATGTACCGGTGGTAAGAATGACCAAGGGATTGAGTTAAAAACCGTGGTTGTTGCCGGCTATGATTTTATTAGAGCGTGCTCCAGCATCTGAATGGCTGTATTCTCGAGACGGGATGTATCGCATTTCATCCACATCAAACACATTCGTGCTACCCATTCAACAATACCGGTGACCATTTTTGCAGCCAATAACGGGTCGTATTCTCTCAGCCTTCCTCTGCTGATGCCTCTGGTGATGGCGGCAACCAGAATTTTCTCCAGCTTCTGGCTCGCATCGGGTTCCCTGATGCTGTCCATGCCGAGTGTGCATCGAATATCCATCAAACGTATGATATCGGAGTTTTTGGATGCATACAGGACCACATTGTGCACACAGGTTCTGATCTGCTCCGGCCCTATCGAATCTGAAAGAGACTTCTCTAAAATTTCAGATACACCTCTGATATAACCATTCACCAGAGCATCCGCAACAGCCAGCTTGGAGTCGAAATAAAAATATATCGTTCCGTGCGCGATTCCGGCCTTTTCTGCAATTTGATTCATACTCGTCCTGGCATAGCCATGCCGGTTGAAAAGATCCCTTGCCGCAAAGAGTATCTCATTGCGTCTTACACCAACTGATCGTCTAGCCATCGTAGTCGTTGCTGAAGATTGGTTACTAAGACTATCAGCACCTTATAAAATATGTCAACCTGCCAATATTATTGAATTAAGGTGTCCGAGAATTGATCTTTCGGCTATTCGATTCAGGCAAATTATGCCTATTTTTGCTATCATTGGCTGGCCGTTAGTCAGACAGCGCAGGTTTTAAATTGGAAAAGCAGAAGTTCAAGACGATTTTCGTCTGCCAGAAATGCGGCAGGGAAAGCCCCAAATGGGAGGGGCGCTGCCCCGGCTGTCAGGAATGGAATTGCCTGATCGAGACCACCGTTGCGACCGGCAAACGCACTGCCGAGAGCAAGCCGGATACCTCGGGGCGATTGCTGGAACTGGTCAAGCTCAGGCGCGACGACTACTCCCGTGTAAGCCTGAACATCAGCGAGCTTGACCGTGTGCTGGGTGGAGGGCTGGTGGCCGGTTCGGTGGTGCTGGTCAGCGGCGATCCGGGCATCGGCAAATCGACCTTGCTGCTGCAGGTGTCGGACGCGATTACCAAAAACAGAGAAGGGCAGGTTGTGTACGTTTCCGGAGAGGAATCCTCGCAGCAGCTTAGGATGCGTGCGGAGAGATTGGGCGTCAAGGGTGGTGGACTGTACGTCTATCCCGAAACCAATATGGAAAACATAATGGCTGGATTGGAATCGATGCAGCCGTCTCTGGTGGTGATAGACTCCGTCCAGACCGTGTATCTGGATGAGATCAACGGCGCGCCGGGCAGCATCAACCAGATCAGAGAGTGCACGCTGCGCCTGCTGAGGTGGTCGAAAAAGACCGGCGTTCCCGTTTTCATCTCGGGCCATGTTACCAAGGACGGGTCCATCGCAGGGCCTAAAGCACTCGAACATATTGTGGATGTCGTACTGAGCCTGGAGGGTGAGTCCTTCAACAGCTACCGCATATTGAGGAGCACCAAGAACAGGTTCGGCTCGACCAACGAAGTAGGTGTATTCGAAATGGGCGGCGCCGGCTTGACCGAAGTGTCCAATCCCTCGCAGTTTTTTCTTGAATCATACGAGCAGGGCGCCATTGGCGCCGCAGTTGTGCCTACGCTGGAAGGCAGCCGGCCCCTGCTGGTCGAGATACAGGCTCTGACCAGCCCGGCTGCCTACGGCCCTCCTCGTCGCATAAGCAACGGCGTCGATTTCAACAGGCTGCTGCTGATCTGCGCCGTGCTGACCAGGCGCGCAGGCGTAGGATTGTATAACCAGGACGTCATAGTTAATGTCACAGGTGGTATAAGGATATCCGAGCCGGCCGCAGATCTGGGCATCGCCATGGCTATCGCCTCCAGCTTCCGCGATGCCAGATTGATGCCCGGCACCGTGGCGGTGGGTGAGATCGGGTTGAGCGGTGAACTGAGATCCGTCCCGCAGATGGACAGGAGAATCTCTGAGGCCGCCCGGCTGGGATTCACTAGATGCGTAATACCCGCCGCCGTTAAAAAAATACCTCGAGGACCGGACGGTCTGGATATCATCAGGGCGGGCAGCATAGCAGAGGCGCTCAAGGTCGGCCTGGAGAAAAAGTCAGGTAAAAAGGATATGGACGATGAGTAAATACGCCGGCGGCGCGGTCGCAGTTGTCGTGGGCGCCGGCAGCGGCAGTCGCATGGGCGCGGAGAAAACCTTTTTAAATCTGGCCGGACGTCCGGTCATATCGTGGTCGGTTGACGTGCTCCAGCATAATAAAAATATCAGCGAGATTGTATTGGTTTTACATAATAATAATGTGGACGAAGGTAGAAGCCTTGTGGTTGCTATGGGATGGTCCAAAGTGACAGCTGTCTGTGCCGGCGGTAAATTGCGGCAGGACTCGGTAAAGAAGGGGCTGGAAGCGATCAGGGATTGTGAGATGGTGCTGATACACGATGCCGCCCGTCCTTTTCTTACGCATAGGCTGATAGATGAGGGCTTGGAGGCTGCGATGTCCGGCGGTTCCGCTGTGGCGGCTGTGCCGGTCAAGGACACCATCAGGCAGATGGATGAAGCTGGAGTAGTGGCGGCGACGCTGCCGCGCAACCGGTTGATGGCGGTTCAGACGCCGCAGGTCTTTAGATTTAAAATATTAAAGGATGCCTACGCTTCACTGGCCGGCGAGGTCACGGATGATGCCGCCGCCGTTGAACGTATGGGATTAAAAGTGAAGCTGTATGCCGGGGACTATGATAACATCAAGATCACGACGCGGGAGGACATGGAATTGGCGGAAATAATAGCTGAGCGAAGGTGATAGTATGAGAGCAGGTATAGGTTATGATGTTCATCCACTGAAGTCCGGACGCGCCCTGATTTTGGGGGGAGTGCAGGTTCCTTTTAAAAAGGGGCTGGACGGCTACAGCGATGCCGATGTGCTGGTACACGCAATCATGGACGCTCTTTTAGGCGCAGCCGGATTAAAGGATATCGGGCACCAGTTTCCATCGGATGATCCGCAATACAGGGACGCTGCCAGTATACATATGCTGGAGCATGTGGGGAGAAAAGTGGCCTCGGCCGGCTACAGCATTAAAAATATCGATAGCCAGCTGATCGCCCAGGAGCCGAAGGTGGCTCCCTATATCGATCAGATGAGGCATAATATAGCGCAGGCCCTGCGCATCGAGGATAGCCAGGTGATGGTCAAGGCCACAGCAACGGACGGACTGGGATTTATCGGTAGGGGTGAGGGCATGGCTGCCTATGCCGTGGCCATGCTGGAGGAATAGTTAAACTTGATATTCAGGAGTGCAATATGAAGATCTACAACACTCTGTCCGGACAGAAGGAGGACTTCGAGCCCCAGGGTGATGAGGTAAAGATGTATGTATGCGGGGTGACCGTTTACGATTTCTGCCACTTCGGCCATGCCCTTTGCTACGTGTCCTTCGACGTCATCAGGCGCTATCTGGAATACCGCGGATACAGGGTGAAATATGTGCAGAATTTCACGGATATAGACGATAAAATCATAAACCGCTCCAGAGAGAGGGGCATCCCCTGGCAGGATCTTGTGGAGAAATATATCGCCGAGTATTACACCGATACCGATGCGTTAAATATCAAGAGGGCCACCGTCTACCCCCGCGCCACGGAAGAGATACCCCGCATACTGGAGGTGATCAGGGTGCTGCTGGAGAAAGGGCATGCCTATCAATCGGAGGGCAGCGTTTATTTCCGCGTCAAGAGCTTCCCGGGCTACGGCAAGCTCACGCACCAGAGCGCCGATGATATGCGCGTGACTGCCACGGCCGAAGCCGAAAAGAAGGAGGACCCGCTGGATTTCGCACTCTGGAAGGCGATAAAACCGGGTGAGCCTTCCTGGACCAGTCCCTGGGGTGAGGGCAGGCCCGGCTGGCACATCGAATGTACCGCCATGTCCGTCGGGCACCTGGGCAACTCGCTGGACATACACGGCGGTGGGCAGGACCTTATTTTCCCGCACCACGAGAACGAGATAGCCCAGTCGGAATGCTATACGGGCATCGTCCCATTTGTGCGTGTCTGGATGCACAACGGATTCCTGCAGCTCGGCGCTGATAAGATGAGTAAGTCCCTGGGCAACCTGGTTACCATCAAAGAGGCGCTGGCGCGCAACAGCGCGGACGCCATACGGCTCTTTATCATCAGTTCATATTACAGGATGCCGCTGCGCTACAGCACCGAGGCGTTGGATGCCGCCGAAGCCGGAATCGAGAGGATGAGGCAGGCGCTCAAAGCTGAAGGCAAGCCGGGCGGCCCTGTCATCGATGTTGATCCGTTCAAGGCACGTTTCATCGAAGCTATGGACGATGATTTCAACGCGCCGCAGGCGGTGGCTGCCATGTTCGAACTGGTGCGCGAGATCAATCGCGGCAGCGAGAAAGGGATGGACATCCTCAAGGCGCAGGATGTGTTGAAGGAGCTGGCCGGCGTGATCGGTTTTACTTTACAGGAGAACAAAAAGCTGTCGGTGGCAGAGGAAAAAGAGATAGAGGCGCTAATTGCCGCGCGCAATGATTACCGCAAGGCCAAAGAGTGGAAGAGGGCCGACGAAGTGCGCGACCGGCTGGCCGCAATGGGCGTGGCGATTGAGGATACACCCAGGGGCACGGTCTGGAAGATATCCAGGTAGCCTATCGTACAGGCTGGCCGAGCAGCTTGATCGTGTCTCCCACATGCGCACCCAGTATGGCAGCCGCGCTGCCGTCCCTGTAAGAGAGTTCGAGGTAGTCATTGCCGCCTATCAGCGCCATCAGTCCGCTTCCCTGTGAGTAGTATCTACTGGTGTTGTCTATGCGCTGGTTCCTGACCTCGATCGCGGCCCCGCCGCGTGGTATATGGCTGCTGCGCAGGTTGGTGATCAGGTTGCCGAAACGGTCGATGTGTATGATGTGACCGACCATCTGGCCCGTGGCGTCCTGGAATGGGGTGGGGATGGGGAAAACCGTCAGGCTGCTGATGCTTTCACCGAATTTCGTAATAGGCAGGTCCAGCGAAAGGTGGGCGGCAACAGGCGCGAAAATGTCCCTGCCATGGAAAGTAGCGCTCACCGGATGCCTCCAGTACTCTTTCCTGGTGACGGAGACGGCCTCGCATTCAGCCGGTAGAGTCCGGATGATCGCCTGGTTTATCTTGACGAGGCCATGTTGCACCTGCGTATCGGCTATTTCGTGAAGCACATAGCTTAATGCCCCATTATCAGGTGTAATAAAACAGGCCGAAGAGGTTTTCAGGATTACAGCCTTGCGGTGGCTGCCCACGCCGGGATCGACCACCACAACATGGATACTGCCCTCGGGGAAATAGCGCCAGGAGGTGTGAAGGATGAAAGAGGCCTGCCGGATCGATTGGGGTTCCACCGAATGAGAGATGTCCACCACCGTTGCCTGCGGATTGATCCCGAGGATGACGCCTTTCATGCTTGCGACGTAGCCGTCGCCTGTGCCGAAGTCGGTCGTCAGCGTTATGACACGCGACATGCCGTTGCTCCTCCCTGTTACGCCGCGCTAACCCTGACTATCACGATGGAAAGGATGATGAACAGAACTGATAGAACAATTGTGACCTGGAAAAGCGTTTTCTCCACGCCGCGTCTGGTGCGATACACGCCGTCGGCCTGTCCGAAAATACCTCCCAGACCGCCGCCCTTGACCTGCAGGGCCAGGACGACGATCAGCGCGACCGAAAGTACGATCTGTGCGATGGTCAGATATATGGGCATACTAATTTCCTCCGAGTTTATCAACGATTATGGGCCTGACTACCGCCGGGTTTGCCTTTCCCCTGGAAGCTTTCATGACCTGTCCGATGAGGAAGGTCAACGATGCTTCTTTGCCCGCTCTGTAGTCGGCAACGGCCTTCTCGTTATCTGCTATTACTCTGTCTATTATTATACCAAGTTCGCCGCTGTCGCTGATTTGAACCAGACCCTGTTTATCGACTACTGATGATAGCCCGACGCCTGTTGTAAACGTTTCTTCGAATGCTTTCTTGGCTAGTGGGCCACTAATTTTGCCAGTATCCATTAAATCAAATTGGTCAACTAAATCTGCTGGTTTGACAGGCGAATCCTCTATCCGTGTATTGGTCGAATTAAGAAGTCGAGTTAAATCGCCCAACATCCAATTGCTAAAGAATTTGGCTTTCTTTTGGATGTCTTTATCATCACTTTTCAGTATTGACAGGCTCACACATTTCTCAAAGAACTCGGCCATCGGCCGGCTGTCGGTAAGCAGGCCGGCATCGTAGGGGGTGAGGCCGTACTGGCTGACGAAACGGTCGAATTTAGCCTCCGGCAGCTCGGGCAGTGATGCTCTGATCTGTTCTACCATCTCGCGGCTGAAGGAAAGGGGAGGCAGGTCCGGCTCGGGGAAGTACCTGTAGTCGTGGGCATATTCCTTGCTGCGCTGGCTGACCGTTATACCCTTGTCGTCCACCCATCCCCTGGTCTCCTGCGCGATCCTGCCGCCGGAGTCCATTACTTCGCGCTGCCTCTTCTCTTCGTACTCAAGGGCGCGATAAACAGCGCGGAAGCTGTTCATGTTCTTTACTTCCACCTTGCCGAGGAATTCGCTTGTGCCAGTGGGGCGGATGCTGATATTGGCGTCGCAGCGGAAGCTGCCCTCCTCCATATTGCCGGTCGATACACCGAGGTATTGAACAATAGAGCGGAGCTTCACCAGGTAAAGGCGGGCCTCTTCGGGCGAGCTGATATCAGGCTCGCTGACTATCTCCATCAGCGGCATGCCGGCGCGGTTGATATCCACCAGGCTGTAGCCTGCGCCATCCGGGGATGTGCGGTGCATCAGCTTGGCTACATCCTCTTCAAGGTGAACTCGCGTGATACCTATTTTTTTCTTTTTCCCTTCGATATCGATGACCATGTGGCCATTGACGCTCATCGGCATATCATACTGCGATATCTGGTAACCCTTCATCAGGTCTGGGTAAGGATAGTTCTTGCGGTCGAACTTGGCATGTTCCGGAATTGAGCAGTTGAGAGCCAGGGCGGTCATGACGGTGAACTCCACAGCCTTCTGATTGATGGTGGGCAGAACCCCGGGCATGCCCATGCAGACCGGGCAGACATGCGTATTGGGAGGGTCGTTGGCGTAGCTGGCGCTGCAGGCGCAGTACATCTTGCTGCTCGTCAGCAACTGCGCGTGCACCTCAAGGCCTATGACCGTCTCGTAGTTCACAACGCCGCATAGTATAACAGCATCGTAGCCGCGCTTCAAACCATTGACATTAACATAGAAAAGTTATATAAATGGAACAATTATTAACTATGAATAGTTCACATAGTATAACTATATCCTCGGCAGACAGGGAAGAGCAGCTTGACAAGATCAGCGAAAATATCCTGCTGTTATTGCCGCAGCTATACAGGACATTGCTCAGGGCGGGTCAGGGTAAGAGCAGGAAGAACCCGATCAACATGCAGTTGCGCATACTGATCATGCTGGCGCACGCGGGTCCGACGCAACCTTCGGACATCGGAATTCGCATGGGAATTTCCAAGTCCAATGTTTCCGCCCTGATAGATAAATTAATAGTCTTGGGATATGTGGAGCGAAGGCCCGATGAGAAGGACAGGCGGGTGGTACATATAACTATCACGGCCAGGGGGCGGAAGTTCCTGGCCGGACGCCTTAAGCATGTTGGGAAGGGCATTAAGTATAACCTTTCGGCGCTGGGGTCTGACGACTTGGACGACCTCTACTCTGCCCTGGACACGTTCAGAATAATTATATCCAGGGTGGATCAGGCCTGATTATGAAACTAAAAAATACTTGGAACGCCACTCAGGAGTAGAACCGGAATGAACAAGAGATTATTTTATGGGCTGACAGCTATCGTTGTAGTGACAGCGATCATTTTCGGAGGCTGCAACGGGGCGCCGCAGCCGGAGCAATTGTCTGTGGCCCGGGTTCAGCGTGGAGATCTGGAGGTAACGATCTCCGCCGACGGCACCATAGAGATGCCTGCCGCAGTCAACCTTTATTTCGATACCACCATGTTCACACCCCCCTACAGCGGACGTATAAAAGCCGTGTATGTTAAGAAGGGCGACACGGTCAGGGCCGGCACGATACTGGCCAAGCTGGACGATACAACGCAGAGGATGGCGGTCGAGGCGGCGCAGTATGCGCTGGAGCTGGCCATCAACAATGTGGTGCAGACCGTGTGCTGCGGGGTGACACGCTCACCTGGATTTTATTGCGATGCCGTGGCGCTGCTGCGGTTTGAATTTGCCCAGGAGGAACTGGAGAAAGCGCGTGTCCTGGTGCAAACGGGAAGATATGAAGATGCAGCCGTGCAGGTCTCGCTGGCCAAATCTGACCTCGAAAGCGCACGGACGTTTTACAGCGATCCTGCTTACCGCCGTGTGCGGTCAGACCTGATAGATATAACACAGTCCTCCTATACCGATTATGATATCGATCTGGCCATTGCCGAAATGTCAGCAGAGATCGATGATCTGGCGGCTCTGCAGGCGCTACTGAAAGAAGGCAGCTACTCCAGCGCGCAAGATATGATACAGAACGTGTTGATCGACATGGTGGATACCCACAGCGTGGTCAAGAGGCTGAACCATCTCCCTCAGAACTCCGTTTACCCCGATACCTGTACCGCATACACGATGGTGAGCGAGATACAGAGCTCGCTGGAGCTGCTGAATAATATCTCGCATCAAAAGGAGTTCGACGGCGTTAAATTCGCTGAGACGTTGGCTACGGTCAAACACGATATGGAGCTAAGCGAAAAAGTTTTAAACGAGAATGTCTCGACCTATCGCGCGGGGCTCAACCTTAAGATGCAGCGCGATTACAACATCGCTGTCCAGACGGCTATTGTAAATCTGCAGCGCACCAAGCAGGCCCTGCTGAAAACAGAGTTAATGGCCCCCTTCGACGGCAGGGTCACGGATATCAACCTGCGGGCAGGCGATATGATAAGCCAGAGGTACGCGGTGACGGGCATGCCGATTGATTCTTATGTGATCCAGCTTGCCGACGTCAATTCCGTACGCATGGTCGGCCTTGTGGACGAGATCGATATCGGCAGGATAGCCGGTAAACCGCTGGGAGAGATGAAGCCCGTGATATCGGTTGACGCCTTCCCCGGCCGTGAGCTCAAGGGTCGTGTCACTTTTATCTCACCCTTCGGCGCTGCACAGGCCGCCGGTATACAGTACTACGGCACGGTGCAGACTACGCTGCCGACCTATGAGATTGAGATAGCCCTAGACCCTGCTGAGACCGCTTATCTGACCGGCGGTATGTCAGCGACGGCGGAGATAACGGTGGATTCGCGCAACGGAGTGCTTATGGCGCCGAACAGCGCCCTGAGCGAGCGTAGCGGTATTTACACGGTGCGCGTGCTTAAGGATGAGAAAACGGGCCTGATTGAGGAACGTCCTGTTGAAATCGGGCTGCAAAGTAAAAATTATACCGAGATTACTTCGGGCCTGGTCGAAGGCGAGATGGTCGTACTGGATAAGGCCGCCGTTCCGGCCAATGCCCTGCGTAAATAAAGTACTATGAAGATGAATCAAGCCGTTCCAAATATATGCGGAGGCAACAACTATGGCATCTAAGTTATCTGAGAAAATGAAATCCAGCCTTTCCACCACGCGGGGGAAAGTGATATTCGTAGTTGCACTGGTGGTGGTGGTAGGCGGCCTTGTTACGCTGGGCTACCTGCTTTACCAGAGCTATAAATACGTCAGCACCGACAATGCGCGCGTTAGCGCCCCGCTCATCGCGGTGCCGGCGCTGACCTCAAGCCAGATCATCAGCCTGGATGTCGACCTGGGCAGCTATGTTGAGAAAGGCGAAAGATTAGCTGTTATGGGCGTACCGCGCCCTGATAATCCGGCGGACAGACTAGGCCTGAAAGATGTGCCGCTGGGACGGGCCAGCCTGGTTGCTCCCGTCAGCGGCTACGTGGCTGCGGTCTGGTCTTATCCCGGGCAGATCGTATCCCCCGGCGCCTCGATCGTTACTCTGTATGATGCTTCCAACACCTGGATAACGGCCAATGTGGCTGAGGCCGAGTTGCACCGCATCCAGCCGGGACAGGAGGTTGAGGTAACCGTCGACAGCCAGGGGGGCGCCAGGCTCAAAGGCAGGGTGGACGGCATAGCGGCTGCCACGGCAGCGACCTTTTCGTTGATGCCCCAGAACAATACGACCGGCAATTTTATCAAGGTGGCACAGGTGGTGCCGGTCAAGATATCGGTGGAGAATCCGGACAACTATGTGCTGATACCCGGCACATCGGTCGAGGTTAAAATAACCACCAGGTAAGGCGTCCAGAATATGCCCAAGACCAGCGAATCACGCGTCCTGGCGGTTGCCATCATCGGCACCTTCATGGTGATACTGGACCAGACCATCATGAATGTGGCACTGCCGCATATCATGGCGGTCTTCAACGAGACCACCGACCGCGCGCAGCTGGTGGTTTCCGCTTATCTGATGGCCACCGCCATCTCAACGCCCGCCGCGGCCTTCCTGGCGCAGCGATTCGGCATTAAAAAGGTATATCTCTGGAGCCAGGCGGGCTTTCTGCTGGGCTCCGTGCTGTGCGGTATTGCCTGGAATACCAGCTCGTTGATAACCTTCAGGGTATTGCAGGGTCTGGCCGGAGGCCTGCTTAATCCGCTGGCCATGACATTCCTTTTTTTAAACGTGCCTCCCGAGGACCGTGGCACTGCCATGGCCATTTTCGGTGTGCCTATGATGCTGGCGCCTGCTATCGGACCCACGCTGGGCGGTTACATAGTGGACTATTGGAGCTGGCGTATGGTCTTCTATATAAACGTGCCGGTTGTGCTGATTGCCATCATGCTGGGCATCTCGTGGATTGAGGAGACACCCGCTACGGATACCAGCTTCGATATCAAAGGCTTCTTCCTGGCAGCGGTTGGATTCAGCTCAATCCTCTACGCGTTTTCCTATGCGCCCACCTGGACATGGAACGATTGGCGCATCGTCACGCTGCTGATCGTCGGCTGTGCCTGTATCCTGGCCTGGATCATAGTCGAGCTGCGTGTTAAGGCGCCGTTGCTCGATCTGCATATGTTCAAGATCGGCGGATTCTCGCTTGCCATAGGTTTAACGTTTGTTACCACCATAGGGCTGTTCTCACTGGTGTTCCTGTTGCCGTTGTTTTTACAGAACCTGCGCGGCTTCTCCGCGCTGGCCAGCGGGCTGATGGTGCTGCCGTCGGTGATAGGCTCCATGATATCCATGCCCTTCGCAGGCCGGCTTTACGACAGGATAGGGCCGCGCTTACCCACCGTGCTGGGCCTAGTTATCACCGGGATCACCTCCCTCTGGCTGCAGGTGCTGGACGTCACCACGCCCGACGATACGCTGCGGTGGATACTCTTTATCAGGGGCATCGGCGTGGGCTTCGCCATGATGCCGGTCATGACCTATGCGCTGGCGTCCGTTCCCCAGTATATGACGGCCCAGGCCTCGGCGCTGATAAATGTGGCCAGGACTATCTTTGCCTCGCTGGGCATAGCCATCTTCGCCACCATGCTGGATACCTTCCAGAAGACCAATCTGTCGATGATGGTGCAGACCATCACCCCTGACTCGGTCATAGCGCTGCAGGTACTGTCGCAGATGCAGGTCTACTTCATGCAGCTCGGTATGACGCTTGAGGCGGCGCGTCAGGCGGCAGTCACCTATTTATTCCAGTATATAAATCTAAGGGCCAGCGTAACAGCCTTCCAGATGGATTACGTGATCAGCGCCCTGGTGGTCATTGTCGGCATCATCCCCGCCCTGTTCCTGCCGTTCGGGCGCGTTAAGAAGGGCGGCGGTCCGGCCATGCCTGTGGAATAAAGACTAAATCCACTTTTTCCGGTGGAAGTAGAGCAGCATGCCGCCTGCCACTAAGGCCATCAGCAGCAGTACGCCGGGGTAGCCCCATTCGGAGTTGAGTTCCGGCATATAGCGGAAGTTCATACCGTAGAGTCCCACGATGAAGGTAAGAGGTATGAATATGGTGGCCACCACGGTCAACACCTTCATTACCTCGTTGGTCCTGTTGCTCATGCTGGAGAGGTAGATGTCTATCAGGCTGCCGACCATCTCCCTCGTGTTCTCTATCAGGTCCATGGCCTCGAAGATGCGGTCGTACACGTCGCGGAAGTAGGCTACGGTCTTCTCCATAATGAGCGGCGACTCTTTTTTTCCCAGCTCGCTCAGTATCTCCCGCACCGGCCACACGTACTGCCTGAGTTGCATCATGCTCTTTTTGATGCCCTGAATGGAATTGAGCGTCCGGCGTGTCGGATTGGCCATCAGTTCGTCCTGCTTGTCCTCTATCAGGTCGCCGAAGCTTTCGATGGCGTTGAAATAGTTGTCTACTATGGTGTCGATAATGCGGCAGGCCAGGAAGTCAGGCCCCATTTTCCGCACCACTGAGCCGGCGATCTTTATTTCGGCGCGCAGGTCCCCGAAAAAATCCCCCGGTTGTTCTTGGAAAGTAATCAGATAGTTCTTGCCGAATACGATGCTGAGCTGTTCCGCTTCGATCGAGTTGCCGGCTTTATTGAACTCGAGCATTTTGAGGATTATCAGCAGGTAGCCGCCGAAGTCCTCCTGCTTAACCCTGTGCCCTGTGTTGGAGATATCCTGGATGGTCAGCTCATGCAGGTTGAAGATGTTGCCGATCGATTGCAGCAGGCCGGCATCTGTGACGTTATCGACGTTGATCCAGGTGACGCCGGCTTTATCCCTGCAGTCTCTGCAGTCTTCGACGGAGGCGTCGGCCTTGATATGGTAGTCGGTTTTATCGTAGTGGATAACGCTTATTGCGGAAGTGACCGGCTCAATCATAAATCCCCGTCCCGGTTCAATTTGTTTTCCCCCTTGCCATCGAGGCAAATATACCACCAATGCAGAGTGCCGTAAAGATGGCGAAGGCTGTCTGAAGGCTGAGGATATACTGCGGATAAACTTCGGGCGTGACCTGCACACGTCCCATGAACAGCGAGATCAGCAGCATGGCAATGCCCAGGCTGAACATCTGGCCGGTCATCCGCATGGTGGCCAGTGTTGCCGAGGCCACGCCCAGCGCTTTCTTCTCCACCGAGCTCATCACGGCATTGATATTGGGCGAGGAGAAGAGCGCGAAACCGGCGCCCAGGACTATTAAGGATGTGATGATGTACCATATGGCCGTATCTGCTCCCACAAATACCAGCATCAGCAGCCCGGCCGCCGTCAGCGCCATGCCCGAGGAGGCCAGCAGGCGGGGTTGGATTCTGTCCGAGAGGCGGCCCGTCAGGGGCGAGAAGACGGCCTGTACCACCGGCAT
>JAFGHL010000122.1 GCA_016930155.1 Dehalococcoidia bacterium
CTGGGTCGTGCCGCATGATGCGAAAATATAAAGCCGTGACGATGTCGGCTGCAGACAGCGATCCGCCTGGATGGCCGCTGCCCGCGGTCGAAATCATGGTGATAACGTGCCGCCGCAGTTTGCGGGCGATGTCCTGAAGGTCTTCTAAATTATAATCGGTCATACGAAGCGGCAGGCGCCCGCTATCCGGTGAAGTAGCGTATTCCGCGATTTACCGGCTATCGGGCTCGAGTTTGAAACATTATATGCCCAATGAGACTGCCGTGTCCATTCTATTCGCTCGCCCGTCCTCTCAAATGGGGACAGCGCATTGTTAACCGTGTCCGTCTAATCTATAATTCTTGCTATGATAATCGATTGCCACACGCACGTTTTCAGCCCGGCTGTCATAGAGAAACGTGAGCTTTACTGCTCGTCCGACCGCTGCTTTGGTCTGCTCTATGATAACCCGAGGGCCAGGTTGTGCACGGCGGCTGATCTCATCCGCAGCATGGACGAGCAGGAGATCGATATATCCATAGTGCAGAACATCGGCTGGGTCAGCCATGAGATGTGCGTACGCAGCAACGATTACATACTGGAATCGATCAGCAAGTATTCGGGCAGGCTGGTCGGTTTTTGCTCTCTGCAGCCCGGCGAGGGAGAAATGGCGATTGCAGAGTTGGAACGTTGCAGCAGCGCCGGTATGTGTGGTGTGGGTGAGCTGCGGCCGGATGTGCAGGGCTTCGACCTGTGTGATGAAGCGCTGATGCGTCCATTAATCGATCGTATGACCGGACTAAATATGGTGCTGTCGCTGCACGTATCGGAGCCCGTGGGGCACGATTATCCGGGCAAGGGTGACAACACGCCCGATATCGTCTACAGGTTTGTCTCGCAGGCAAAAGGCCTGAAAGTCATTCTGGCCCATATGGGTGGAGGTCTGCCCTTTTACGAGATGATGCCCGAGGTCGGGGAGGCACTTTCTAAGGCCTGGTACGATACGGCGGCCGGGCCCTTTCTGTATAAACCCGGCGTCTACAGGGCGGCGGCCGCTTTATGCGGTATGGAGAAAATACTCTTCGGCAGCGATTGGCCGCTGCTGAACCAGCAGAGGGTGATTGCGCACATCAGGGAGTCCGGACTGGGTAAAGATGAGCTGGACGCAGTCCTGGGAGGCAATACACAGCGGCTGTTCAAATTGGAGCGCAAGTAGAGTTTCATGAATGGCGAGACTATCAGATCATTCATAGCCATAGAGCTACCCGCTGAACTGGTGGTACGGATGAAGAGTTACCAGTCTGGTCTCAGTGCGTCTCGCCTGAGATTTGTGAAATGGGTTGATCCCGGCTCTATTCATCTAACCCTTAAGTTTTTGGGCAATGTCGATGCTAAACGGATCGAGGCGGTCAAAGGTGCGCTTGAAGCCGTTGCCGCACTACACAGGTCGTTTCAGTTGACCACTGGGCGCACAGGATTCTTTCCCGGGCCGCAGCGCGCACGCGTTTTCTGGCTGGGTCTCGAAGGGGATATCGTTGAGCTGAGTGGTCTACAGCAGGGTATCGACCGTGCCATGGCCGCGCTGGGATTCGAGAGTGAGAGCCGACCTTTCACCGCGCACCTTACACTGGCCAGGCTGCGTGAGGAATGCAGCAGGGAGCAGCGGCTGGAGTTCACGGGACTGGCGGAACACGCGGCATTTGGAGCAGGCCCGCCCATAAAGGTAAGATCGGTATCGCTGATGCGAAGCAGGCTCACGCCGCAGGGCGCCGTGTACACACGCCTTGCAGAATATGAATTGAATGCTGTATGAATTGCTGATTGGTGTTCAATAGCGCGCGAACAATCCAATTTGCTTATAAAATTTGGTTAATGCTATACTTTATTCATCCTTGGAGGAGGTGGAAAAAATAGTGGAAAACTATTCCTTTCCAAAGTGTTTAAAATGCAAAGTAGGTGATTTGGTTCCGCTGTCCGATTTCGGCAGCCAGGGGGCAGCGATACATTATAAAGCCTGGGTTTGCACAAATCCTGAATGCGGTTTCAACCTGAAAATCAGAAACGGCGACATCTACTTGAACGAGCCTATCTTCAGCGGCGCGAGTCATACATTGCGTGGGCACTAAAAGGAGAAAGGCGGGATAACGGCGGATAAAAGCATGGAGTAGGTGTTTTGACCGGATGGTTGAAACAGCTCCAGCATGAGGTCACCGATTTTTTCTTTCCGCGTACATGCATAGGATGCGGGAAAATCGGTGATTTTATTTGTGCAAGCTGCTCAAAAAAGATGAGCAGGATACTGCCGCCGCTGTGTTTGCGCTGTGGCAGGCCCGAATCAAGCGGGAAATACTGCTCTGAATGCTGGGGAATAAAAAGCAGCCTTGACGGCATCCGCTCCGTTTTTATCTTCGACGGTATCGTTCGTCAGGCCGTACACGAGTTCAAATACCGCAATGTCCAGGCTATATCCGGCTGCCTGGCCGGATTCATGTACCTATATTTCCGGGAAAACGGCCTTCATGGCGACGTTCTGGTCCCCGTACCACTCCACGAGAAACGCCTCAGGGAACGGGGCTATAACCAGTCCCGGTTGCTGGCGGACCAGCTGTCGGGACTGTTATGCGTGGAGGTCAACGCGGAGCTGTTGAAACGCATCAGGAATACGGGACCCCAGGCCCGCAGTAACAGCGTCTATGAACGGAAAGCAAACATGGAGAACACCTTTATCTGCGATTCAAGTGGAGTGGAAGGCAAAAACGCCATTGTCGTCGATGATGTCTGCACCTCGGGCGCTACTCTCGAATCATGCGCGACGGCCCTCAAATCGGCAGGGGCCGGACACGTGCTGGGATTTACACTGGCAAGAGAAATCTCTAACAGGAGTTGATCATGGAGATTAAGATAGCTGCGCGCAATATGAAGTTGGAAGACGATCTGCGTGAATACGCCGAGAAAAAGGTAGGCCGACTATTTAAATATCTCAACAACATAAGCTCGGTCAAGCTGGAACTGATTGAGGAGAAAACGAAATCGCGGCAGCCCGTCTTCGGCGCTCAGGTCACGATAAATGTGAATGGGTTTCTGATGAGGGGCGAGCAAAAGAAAGATAACCCGCGGGCCGCCATCGACGCGGTCAACGATGTGATGGAGCGCCTGATCGATAAGTACAAAAAAAGATACAGCGTAAGCAAAGCGCACGATAGCATCAGGACTCAGTCTGAGGAGGAAGCTCCCCCGGTTGAACAGCCGCAACATGTATATAAACGTAAGAGCTTCATCGTTAAGCCCATGAACATAGAGCAGGCCGTGGAACAGATGGAATTTTTAGGCCATGATTTCTTCCTGTTCGTCAGTGACGTAGACAACTCTATTAATGTGGTGTACCGTCGCAAAGACGGCAAATACGGATTGATCCAGCCTGAGTTCGCGTAGCGGAAATCAAGTCGGTCGGCGATGAAGATGATTAACGCCCTCATATCAACGGCGCGTGGATGGGTGGGCATCTCCTTTTCTGAGAAGGGGGTCCGTAGGTTGAATCTGCCAGTTCCCAATAAGAAAGAGGCGCTGTCACAGCTGGGCGCCGGTCACATTGCGGATTTAGATAAGTCTGACAGCATGGACGGCCTGCGCCGACAGGTGGTGGAGTATTTTAACGGCGACAAGGTGGGTTTCCATTGCAGGCTGGACCTGTCGTGGTCGA
>JAFGHL010000123.1 GCA_016930155.1 Dehalococcoidia bacterium
AACGCGCTGGAAGATGACGATATGGTGAAAGTTGTCGAGCGCGAGGTCAAGGAGCGCGGCTTCAGCGGCGTTAATTTCCAGACCTGGGCGCAGCGCATGTATCCCAATGATAAACGCCTTTACCCTGTCTATGCCAAGTGCCAGGAGCTGGGCATACCGGTGACAATCCACTCATCCATCAACTTCACCATCGACCGCAGCATCGACTTCAGCCGTCCAGTGTATATCGATCATATAGCGTGTGATTTTCCCGATCTCAAAATCGTTGCCAACCACGGAGGCTGGCCGTGGGTAAACGAGCTGGTGGCCGTGGCCTGGAAACATAAAAATGTCTATATAGAGATCGGTGCGGTGGCGCCCAAGTACATCGGTACCCCCGGCACAGGCTGGGAGCCGCTGATGGTCTACGGCAACAGCCTGTTGCAGGACCGCGTGCTTTTCGCCACCGACGACATGGTACCCTGGCAGCGCTGCATTGATGAGCTCAAAGCCCTGCCGCTCAAAGATAAGGTCAAGGAGAAATGGCTGGGGCTGAACGCGGCCGGATTACTGGGCCTGTAAAAATCGAAATGGCAGATGGAGGTTGCAGCAGATGAAAAAGCAGACAAAGCGGACGATACTCTGGAGTGTTCTGGGCGTGCTGGCGGTGGCAATAATCGTACTGGCCGCTGTTATCATCGACCTGACCGGTTTCCCGGGTAATATAAGGGAGACGGACTACTCCAAACAGGTCAATACGGAAGGTGTGAAATCAACCTTCCATCAGGGCGTTATTTATCGTTATCCAGGGATTGTGCCGATGCTGGAAGTACAGGGTGATTATTATGAGATGGGGCTGCAGTATGGGGCCCTTCTGCGGCCGGAAATCACAAGCGGCATGGTTGCCATGGAGAAGATACTCAGGTGGAATGCCGATGAGATGGGTGTTCCCTTCCCGGCGCTGGTGGGCATCATCAAATACCAGGCCCGTCGGATGGCCGGCGCACTGCCCCAGAAATACCAGGATGAGATGAGGGGTGTTTCTGATGGCTCCGGCTTGCCGTACGATACGGTCATATCCTGCTGTCTATTCTACGATGTCGGGATGGGGATGGGCTGCACCGGCGTACTTATGCGGGGTCCCGACGGCTCGATCATCCAGGGACGCAATAACGATACGGCTGCCTTCGGTGGTGAAGAGCTTGCCAGGATGACAGTTGTCGTCCGCTACAAAGCTAAGGGTGCTAACGTTGTAACTCACATGGACCAGCCCCTGTATATGGGCGTGGAAACAGGCTATAGCGATAAGGGATTGACCTTCGGTGAAGAAACGCTGTATGTTAAAAAACCGGATCCAAATGGTTACTCTCTACCCTACTTGATACGCATGGTAATGGAAGAGGCGTCATCGCTGGACCAGATTTACCCGTATTTCGACAAGTATCATACTATAGGTGCCTACGGCTGTGTCTGGAGTGACCTGCACGCAGGCCGTGGCGCAGTCGTACAGTTGACTCCCACAGCTTGGGTAAAGAATGAGCTTAAGGATACCCTGCTATGGAACTTTAACCGGATTTACGATCCTGATTTGGCAAAACAGCAGGTAGCCTCGGTAAATGTCAGCAACAGTAATATCGACAGAGAAGCGGTGGCATCCACCTGCCCGCAAAAGCCCGTATATGCGATCGAAGATGTGGTCAAATTTGTGCGTGCCCAGACGGGTCCGGATGGCACGGATTACTCATGGTGCGGAACCAAGCGCCCCGTGTGCAACTGGGCAGCCTCGCAGATGATGATCTTCGATACTAAAAGCGATGGATTTTACATGGCTGTTGGCCCCTACTATGCCGCCCGTCAGGATATCTATCATTTTTTCAACGATTTCTCGCGCAAACCTGAACTTTTCATGCCGGCAGTGCCGATTAAGCCGGTGGTAGAGAAAGCCGCGCAGATCGAGAACCGCCTTATAAGCAAAGCAGAAAAACTGCAGGCTTTTATTGACCTGGCAAATGAATATAAAGATGATGCCAATGTTCAATTCGTGGTGGCCTACAAGGCTTTCAGGCTCTCCCGCATGGACATTTTCCCCGCCTATGCCCGCAAAGCTTTCGCCATGGACCCGGGCAACTCCGAATACCGGATGTATGCAGGCATGGCTCACTACTGTGATAAGGACATGGAAAGGGCGGTGGACCTGCTGGATGCAGTGACGGCACGGTATCCCGAGCAGGACTTGATCAGGCTTACGGTGCTGGAAAGGGCCAGTGTGTCTGCATCTCCGCAAAAAACATCGACATATAGATGGCAGAAGCAGTCGATTATAGATGAATACGGGGCGCAGGCATACTATGATGAATATTTGCTGCCTTTGATCGATGTCCTTGGGCAGATAAAATAACCGACGTTATCCACCCTGCCGATCCCCCGATTGCATAAAATTGCTTCGGGTTAATTATGAAAAGGGAGGTAGTGATAGCCTCGGACCCCTGTGCATAACTCAGGGTACTATTGCACTCTACCCGCATATAATATGTCAATATAAATATAATCATTATGGATATACAATATATTGTAATATATTGATTGGACTAAAATTCTGTTGTGTATCTTTGACCTATGCTGTTATGTGGTGCTATGATAACACGGCTGCCTTTTAATGGGTTGTCATAAATATGGCAAAACCAAAGAAGTTTATTCAAGTCGGGCCATCGCCGGATCTCATGTGGATCGTTGTTAATTTCGCCCAGTCCTGGAATATCTGGGCCAAGGCGCTCGAACGAAGTATACGCAGCGGAAATATAACCGTTTCTCAGTTGACCACATTGCAGGCGCTCTATTTTGCTAACAGGCCCTTGAGCCCCACGGAGATATCGCACGTACTGCCGCTGGAGACGCATTCCGTCAGCCCTCTATTGGACAGGCTGCACAAACGAAAAATAGTCACGAGGCGCAGGTCTAAAACGGACAGGCGGGCCGTCGAAGTGGAGATGACTCCACAGGGATTGGATCTGCTGAAGGAGCTGAGCGCCGGCATCAAAGGCGCCATGGAGAGAGTATTTTACTCGCTAACACCACAGGAGCGCGAGACGCTGGTTAAACTGACACAGAAAATAAGCAATGCCGCTGTCGATTATCTGGGCGCCAGTAAAGAGCACCTTGCTTCCAATGCCAGGATGATGTCCGGTTTATCGAACGGAGGCGTGATCCTGTCGCAGGCAAAATCTAAAAGGACTAAACGTAAGAAAAGCTACTGAAAGTGCACTTCGATTCGATCCTTTAAATTAAGAAGAAACCTATGATATCTATATGTCTAAATACGGAGGCTTTCTGACATGGATAAGACTTATGCCTCTCCGGAAGAGGCGATCGCGGACATACCGGACGGCGCTACCATTGCCTTTGGCAGCTTTTTCACCGCAGGCAAACCGACAGCATTGACGCGGGCGCTAACTAAAAAGGGCGTAAAAAACCTCACAGTGGTCGTGCAGCAGGTGGGGACCGGCAATGAGGAGATGCTCGAGCTGGTCACCAACGGGCAGATAAAGAAGGCTATCTGCAACTATCCGTTCCCCCGCTCGGCCACCAAGGGCGCCCAACACCCATTCGAGCAGGCGGTGCGCAGCGGTAAAATTGAGCTTGAGATATATCCTATCGGCACCTTTGTTGAAAAGTTGCGCTGCGCCGGAGCCGGCATTCCCGGGTTTTACACGCCGACGGGTGTCGGTACGGTTGTGGCGGAAGGTAAAGAGGTAAAGGTGTTCGACGGTGTTGAATACCTGCTGGAGCTGGCGCTGCCGGTCGATTTCACCTTTGTGCATGCCTGGAAAAGTGACCGGGAGGGTAACCTCATCTACCGCTTCACTGCACAGAATTACAATAATGCCATGGCTATGGCAGGAAAGGTGACCATTGCCGAGGTGGAGACGCTCGTCGACGTCGGCGAACTTGACCCCAACTGCATTCACACCCCCGGAATATTTGTTAAGCGGGTGGTGGAGACGGGCAGGCCGGACTTTGATTCGGCTTCCATATAAGATTCTAAATATCCGGAGTTTGATATGAGCAAAATGAGTAAAGTCGTTGTACCGGAGATGCCTCCGCTGGAGCGCGAGATGATCGCCCTGCGCATTGCCAATATGCTTGAGGATGGTTCATACGTAAATTTGGGTATAGGCATACCCACGCTGGTCTCCAACTGGATAGAAGGAAGGGATATTAATATCCAGTCGGAGATCGGCATGCTGAAATGCGGTCCTCTGGCGGAGGAGGGGGAACAGGACCAGGACCGCATCAACGCCAGTGGCCAGTTTGTGCACGAACTGCCCGGAAGCTGTTATTTTGATGTCGAGACGTCGTTTGCCATGATACGCGGAGGACGTATGGACGCTGCGGTGCTGGGCGCCCTGCAGGTATCGGCCAAAGGCGACCTGGCAGGGTGGAACAATCCGGCCCGCGGCCTGGGCAGGACCGGCAACATCGGCGGCTCCATGGACCTCGCCGTAGGCGCCGCAAAATTGTTCATCGCCATGGAGCACTTCACTCCCACCGGTGAGCCGAAGATACTGGAGGCGTGTACCTACCCTCTAACAGCTAAAGAGTGCGTGGACTTTATCGTTACCAACTATGCCCTCATCGAGGTTACACCCAAAGGGTTGGTGCTCAAAGAGGCGATACCCGGCATCACACCCGAGGATGTGCAGAAGATGACGGCGGCAAAATTGATAGTGGCCGAGGATTTCCACGAGATGGAGCTGTAGCTCTATTTTGCATCAAGACTGAATAGAGACTAAAATAATAGTCCGGAGGGATTCAAAAATGGCCAATCAGATCGGTAAAAAATACGTCTGCAGCAAGTGCGGCTCCGAGTTCATCGTCACCAAGGGCGGCAACGGACAGATAACCTGCTGCGGCCAGCCCATGGAACAGAAGAAGTAAAAGTATTTAAACCTTTACAGGAGAGATAACATGGCAAACCAGCTTGGCAAGAGATTCAAGTGCGAGGTCTGCGGGACCGAGGTGCTCTGCACCAAGGCCGGAGCAGGCACCATTACCTGCGACGGCAAAGAGATGGAGTTGCAGAAACCCAAGGCCCTCCCCTCCTCCGACTGACAATACACACGGGCGCAGCTTCAGATACTCCCCTACAGCCGACAATTCACAAGGGCGTATCTGAAGGAACGCGCTTGCAGCGAATAAATGTGGGGGCGGGTTTTTAAACCCGCCCGTTGCAGTACCCTTCTATTGTTTCGCCCTGCCAAAAATTTAAGATTGCTTCGCTGCGCTCGCAATGACATAATTGGGGAGCCATGTCCCGCGCTCAAAAACAGGCCGGACCTCTGTCGGGGATACGCGTCCTCGAACTTTCAGGTTTCTGGACGGGATTCTGCGGCAGGCTGCTCTACGATTTGGGGGCGGAGGTGCTGCTTGCGGAGCCGCCGGGGGGCGGCGTCGCGCGCGCTGCCGGGCCTTTCATCTCCGACAGGCCCGGTCCCGACCGCAGCCTCTCTTTCTGGTACGAAAATGCAGGCAAGTCCGGCATAACCGCTGATATAACCATTCCATCGGGACGGGAGCAGATACTGCAACTCGTAAAAGGCTGCGATATCGTGGTCGAGTCCTGCGCGCCCGGCGCCCTTGATGCGGCCGGCCTTGATTATGATGCATTAAGCCGCATCAATCCGGCGCTGATCATGGCCTCCATCAGCGGATTCGGCCTGACGGGGCCTTACAGCGGCTACAAATCGTGCGGACTGGTGGCCTCCGCCGCGGGCGGGCAGATGTACGTCTGCGGCCTGCCCGGCAGAGAGCCACTGCAGCCTTACGGCGAACAGCCCTATCATCTGGCCGCGCTCTTCGCCGCCTGCGGAATACTGATGGCCCTGCGCCGGCGGGACCTGGCGGGCGGAGGACAGCACATCGACGTCTCGCTGCAGGAGGCCGCTGTCGCCGCCCTCGAGCACGTCATGGTGCAATATTTCCATGATAATGTTGTCGCCCGCCGACTGGGTAGTCTACAGTGGAACGGGGCGGCCGACCTCTTCCCCTGCCGCGACGGTTATATATTGTTGACCTTCAACCGCGAGTGGGACACGCTGGTGGAGCTTCTGGGCAGCCGAGATCTGGCCGCAGAACTGGGGCAGCCCGCCTGGAGTGAAGAAAGCTACCGCAGGCAGCATATCGAGGACATCCAGGAGGTACTGTCCTTCTGGACCTGCCGGCATGATAGACAGGAGCTGTTCAGGCTGGGACAGGATATGCGTTTCCCCTGGGCGCCGGTCGCCTCCATCGCGGATGTTGCGCGGAACGCCCAGCTGCGGGCCAGACGGTTCTTCGTGCCTGCCTCGCACCCTCTGGCCGGGCAGGGATTCGAAACGCCCCGTCCGGTTGTACATCAATTGTGCAGGGGCGGATTTTCAAATCCGCCCGCATCGGGCGCACCTGAAGGAACGCCCCTGCAAGGTATACGTGTGCTGGATTTAACCTGGATGCTGGCCGGGCCTTATGCCACACGTTTGCTGGCCGACTTCGGCGCGGAGGTGATAAAAGTGCAGTCGCAGCAGACCGCGACCGGCGCCGAGGATAATCAGACAGGATATTTCGCCGCCTGGAACCGCAACAAGCTGGGCATTACGCTTAACCTGTCGCGATCGGAGGCGCGCGATATCGCGATCGAACTGGTCAGGAAATGCGATGTCGTCATGGAAAATTTCACGCCGCGCGTGATGAGCAACTGGGGCCTCGATTATGAGCGCCTGCGGGAGGCCAACCCCAGGCTGGTGATGGTCAGCCTCTCAGGGTTCGGCCGCGGAGGGCCCTGGGAGAACTGCGCCGCGCTGGGCTCGACGGCTCAGGCCCTCTCCGGACTGACAGGCCTGACTTCGTACCGGGAGGGCAGGCCCTGCGGAATCGGATTCGCCCTGGCCGACCACATCTCCGGTCTCTACGCCGCCCTGGCGGCCCTATCCGCTTTGCGCTACAGGGACGCAACCGGCTGCGGCGCCCACATCGAGATATCCGAGCTTGAGGCCGCCTGCAGCACGCTCGCTCCGGAGTTGACTCATCTCTCGCTCGGCGGAAAAGCATCAGGGCCGCAGGGCAACATCCCGGCCCGCCGGCCTGCCGCGCCATATGGGTGCTATTTATGCAAGGGCGACGACCGCTGGTGTGTGATCGCGGTGCATGACGAAGATGAGTGGCGCTCGCTGTGCCGCGCTGTGGGCGATCCTGCCTGGACACGGCAGAGCAAATTTGCCGACCTGCGCGCACGCCGTGAGAACACCGAAGAACTGGACCGGTTGATCGGCGACTGGACCCGCGCTCACACCAACCTTGAAGTGATGCGGATATTACAGGAGGCGGGTGTGCCCGCCGCGGCCGTCAATGACGCCTGCGACCTGGCTGCAGACCCACAGCTTTGCGAGCGCGGTTTTTTCATCGATATGCAGCATCCCCAGCTGGGCGTAATACGCGCCGATGGCAATCCCATCAGGTTGAGTGACACGCCCGCACGTTTTACCCGCGCCGCGCCGCTGCTGGGAGCTGACAACCGGCGGGTCTTCCTGGACCTGCTGGGTATGGATGAGGGACGTTTCAACGCGCTCGTTGCACAGGGAATTATCGGCTAGGCGCCCTTACTATAGACTATTTTCCCACCCATCAGGGTCATCTCAACCCGGATGTTTTTCAGTTCATCCGCATCCGCGCCGAGCAGGTCGCCTCCCAGCATCACCAGGTCGGCAAGTTTTCCCTTTGTGAGGCTGCCCATTGCTCTTTCCATGAAGCAGGAGCAGGCTGCGCCGTCCGTATACAAATCCAGGGCCTCAAGCACGGTTATGGCCTGGGATGGGGCAACGCGCCGCCCGTTTTCCGCGCAACGGGTGACTGCGGCATAGATGCCCTTGAGAGGGTCAGGCCCGGAAATGGGCGCATCGGACCCCGCCGCAACCCTCAGCCCCGCCCGCAACATGTCCTTAATGGCGTAGAGTCGGCTCAGTTGCGCTTTCGGCACTGTGGACAGATAGCGCTCGCCGCTGTAATAGATGAAGGCCGGATTGGTGGCCACCGCCGCGCCCAGCCTTTGCAGCCTGCGGGCAGCTGCGGGCGTGCATATCGAGCAGTGCTCCAGGCGGTGACGGCTGTCTTTGCGGGTGTGTCTCTTTGCAGCCTGTTCCAGCGCTGTTATGGCTGCTTCGACTGTTGTTTCCTCAACTGCGTGGATGGCCGCCTGCCGGCCGCTCTCCTGTATCTCAAGTACCAGACGGTTGAGCTCTTCCTGCGGAGGGTTGAGGATTCCCCTGACCTCGTCCAACATGATCTTGACCGCGCCTGTGAACAGCCAGGCTTCGTATTCGTTAGGCGGAAGCGCGGCAGGCAGCCGGCCTGCCTCATCCATTCCGTACATCAGAATTGTGCGGAGCGGGAAGATACCCCGCTTTTTCCAGTCCAGGTAACTGTTCCAGCGCTGGGGTCCATTGCCCGGCGATGCGTCCTGCACCGTGGTGATGCCCAGGCTGAGCAGGGTTTCCCCTGCGCGGGCAAGCGCCGCTTCCAGCTCGGCTGCGCCGACCGGAGGAATCACCCCGGCCAGGTAGGGGCCCATGCCGAACAGCACGCCGTTGGGGTCCCCTGTTTCCAGATCGCGCTCGATCATGCCTCCCGGCGGCTCCTCGCTATATCGTGTAATGCCCGCCAGCTTGAGGCCTGCGCTGTTGAGCACATGGGCGTGCCCGCTTCGGTGCGTCAGTTTGACCGGATGATCGACCGTGGCG
This sequence comes from Dehalococcoidia bacterium, assembly GCA_016930155.1. Taxonomy (GTDB): domain Bacteria; phylum Chloroflexota; class Dehalococcoidia; order GIF9; family UBA5629; genus CAIMUM01. Next base: position 8,748 of record JAFGHL010000123.1, read on the forward strand.
CGATCAAGGTCATGCCGTGTGGGCTGCCTTTTCTCCGCCAGGTAGAATTCATTGTAACCCGTACACCTGATCCAGCCTCCGGCGGGCAGGGTTGCGGCCACGGATTTGATATTACTGACGATATCTTCTATGGATTTGACCGAGGCCGGGCTGAGGTCGATATTGAGCAGGCTCTCGGCGTAGGCCGTCACGTGGCAGTGCGCATCGTGAAAGGCAGGTGTAACGGTCCTGCCCCGGCAATCGACAACCCGGGCGGCGCCCGCCAGGTCCGGATCGATATCTTTGCCACTAACGCCGAATATGCGCGCGCCCTGTATGTAGATAGTCCTGGCCTGTGGAAGGTGCGGGTCCAGTGTGATGGCGCCGGCATTGCGCAGCACCAGGCCGGTGTCAGATTTGACCATGGCGTATCCTCTCGAAATAATCGTTCAATCCCGCATAGAACGTGAGAGCATTCTCGTTCAGGTCGGGTGGCGGCATGAGGTCGGCCTCAGACGGATGATATAGTTCCTCATCGCCTAAGGGAAGCACGGGCAGGACGGTATCCGATATCCCGTCCCAGCTTGCGGTGAAAGGCAGTCCGATCGCGCCCAGCGGCGGGTCCACCGTTGCGTCCACCAGGACGTATCTCCCGCTTATCTCGACCCTGCAGGCCAGGTGGTTGACCGGGCCCATCTGCTGCGCCAGCTTCCAGAGGTCGGGCGGGTACAGCTCCTCGAACTCCGCCCAGCGATAGGGGAAAACGGAGTAGAGAACGTTCAGTCCCATCCTGCTGTACATGTCGCACATCAGCAGGTGCTTGGGAGTGCAGGAGCCCATGTTGATATCCAGTATGCGCCGGTAGTCGACGGGGCTGTTCAGCTCAGGCAGCACGCCGTAGGGGATATCGCGTATCCTGTGAAAGACTTCGATAATGGCCCCTTTATCGCTTTTGCCCGATGTCCACTTGCGCAGCGTGCGAACGACGATGTCGCTCCCGTTCATATCATTAAAGGGTAAAGCAAGCCGTCCTGTTCGTCAAAAGGTCGAGCGTTACTTTAGCTGCGCCGTCCTTTACACTATAATTTACGTGCATTAAGCAATCAGGGCTGTAATATATGGATCCAATTTCAAACGATCTCACAAGGCTTACGCAATCGGGAGTAGAGGAAGCTGTGCGGATACTGGTTGAGGCATTCGAAGGAGATCCGTTGATGGATTACCTTTTTCCCGAACACAGGGAGCAACCTGACTATTTGAGAGAGTTCTTCCGGGCTAACCTGGAATATGCAGCTACAGCCGGCGAGGTATACGCGGCGCCCTCTGGGAACGGGGTATCTGTCTGGCTGTTACCCGGGGATGACGGCCGGCCCGTGGTGAGCAAGCAGGACGACCCGAGATTACGTCTTAAGCGGCTCTATGATGAGGAAAAACATCGGAGGCTTAGCCGCTTCAGGCTATACTTCGATGAGCTGCACAGGAAGTTGTTGCCGGGCAGCTATTTTTACCTTATGTTTCTGGGAGTTAAGAAGGCCTATCAAGGGAAGGGCATCGGCAGCCTTCTGGTCCGGCCTTTGTTGGAAAGGGCGGATGAAAAAAAACTGCCGTGCCTGCTGGATACCATGAATGCCAGGGATCTTTCCTTTTACCGGAAGCATGGTTTTGAAGTCATGCTCGAGCACAGGGTTTGCGGGGATGGTCCCCAAACCTGGACCATGCTGAGGAAACCGCGGTGATAGCAGGTCGGGCTTGCGGTTGCAGGCAGGATGATGTCAATAGTCTGCTATAGATTGAAAATGCGCGCCGCGTTGCTGTAGAAAAACTTCTCCTTGACACTATCCTTGAGCGGCCACTGGTCCACTTCCCTCAGCACGTCTTTAATAGTCATTCCTATGGACAGCCAGTCCGAGCCGAAGCATATCTTGTCCTGTATTGTTGAGTTGGCATAGCGCATGAACATGTCCCAGCCGGTATCGGGCATGGCAATATATTTAGGCCTGTGGGCCGAAGTGTCGATATATAAATTGTCATACTTCCAGGCCATCAGCACCATATCCGGCACCCATGGCCAGCCCCCATGGCCGGCTATGATGTTCAGTCTGGGAAAATCGATTAAAACCTGCTCAAGATAGCGTGGGTGTCCGTAATAGATTGAAATATCGGCCATCCAGTTGACAGAGGTGTGTATCCACACGGGAGCGCCCATCTTCTCGCAGAGGCTGTACAGCGGGTAGTAACGCTGGTCGTTGGCGTAGCAGCCGTGCACGAAGGGACGGAAGACGACTGCTTTGAATCCCTGGGTGGTGAGTGCGCGCTCCACGCTGGCCAGGCTTGCAACCTGCTGGTGCGGATTGTAGCCGGAGAAGGCGATGAACTGCCCCGGGTATTTTTTCAGTATGTCGGCCACGTAATCGTTGGAAAGAGGCGTGCCTGTTGGGCCGGATTCGTCCATATTATGTACGGCTGACCAGGTGATACCCGCTTCCCTGAGTGTCTTTATGAAGTTTTCCATGCTGATGGGCCCTGTTTCCGCCAGCTCTATCAGCGCCTCGCGCAGTTTATCTCCGGACAGGGTATCCGCCATTTCGTTGAATTCTTCGGGTGTGAGTCCCAGCCAGCCGCTCCACCTGGCGCCGAAGAGCTTGAGATAGCCCTCCATACCGGGTTGTTGTGTGAAGAGATCGGCGAAAAGCATCTCGCGCGTGGGCAAAGTATTGGATGTATCTATGATCATTTGAATGGCCTCGCTCTCTCTAATTCCAGGTCAAAACATTTATTTATATGGTCGGCCCTGAGCAGCCTTTAAATCCAGATAACCTTTTCACTGCGCAGGGCTGCTATCTCGGCATCGGTTTTGCCGAGAATTGATTTCAATATCTCGTCGCTGTGTTCGCCCAGACCGGGGTCGTGCGGATTTTCGCCGGGCTCGACTCCCGCGGCGGCGCCGAAGAATTTGATCGGCAGGTTGAAAGTCTTGACCTTCCCCAGTTTGGGGTGGTCGACATCGACCACCATATTCCTGGCCTTAAGATGCGGGTCGTCAAGCAGTTCCTTAACGTCCTTGATGATTCCCATGGGGGCATCCATGGCGATGAAGAGGCTTTCGAGGTCGTCGGCAGTCATGTTTTCCCTGACCCATTGGGCGAATACCGAGTTGAGCATCTCCTGGTCGGCAGAGCGTTTGAGGAATCCCTCGATATTATCACCCTTATATTTTTCCACCAGGTCGTCGCGGCCTATCATACGGTAAAGCTCCTCGAACACTGGACTGCTGAAGGCGCATACCATCACCCAGCGCCCGTCCTTGGTCAGGAAGCTGTCCCAGGGAACACCGAAGGGGTCCAGGTTTCCGCGGCGCTGCGGAGCTACTCCCTCCAAGCTGGTCTTAATCACGTTTTCTTCAAGCACGGAAAAAATGCTATCCATCATGGCCACTTCGAGGCGCTGGCCTTCACCCGTCATGTCCCTCAGTCGCAGCGCGGATAATATGCCGGCCACCGCGTACAGTCCCATGATTGCATCTGCTATGCCCGGGCCGGCCTTGAGCGGCGACCTGTCCGGGTGGCCCGTCAGGCTCATCAGCCCGCCCATAGCCTGCCCTACCGGATCGATGCAGGGCCTGTTTGAGTAGGGTCCGTAGCTGCCAAATCCCGATGCGGAAGCGTAGATAATTCGAGGGTTGGCTTTTTTAACATGCTCATAGCCCAGCCCGAGTTGCTCCAGTGCACGTGGGGCGAAATTTTCCGTGAGCACATCGCAGTGTTTAGCAAGTTCCAGCAACAGCTGCCGACCTTTGTCATTTTTCAGGTTGAGGGCCAGGGACTTCTTACCCCGGTTGAGGGTGGCGAAGTATCCGCTGTAACCGTTTTTAAACGGGGGCATGATCCGCGTCTTGTCCCCTACAGGCGCGGCCTCAATTTTAATGATGTCGGCTCCCAGGTCGCCCAGTATCTGCGTCGCGAAGGGGCCGGCGTAGACCCAGGTCAGGTCCAGAACTCTGATTCCACTGAGAGGCTTTATACTCATTGCGTACCACCTCGAGCCGCATCGAAGCGCCGGCCCGATGGCAGGCGCTTCATGTTGCGGCAAGAAATTACGTTTATATAAATGAGGATCAGGTCATCTTGCGGCGGTAGAGCAGGTAGTAGATGACGCCGATAACAAACCAGGCGACGAAGACGATCAGCGCCTCGGTGGTGAGGATGCCCAGGGAGATAAGGAAGGTGGGGACAACGCCGATAAGGGCAAGGATTGGTATTACATTACCCCAGGGGACTTTATAAGGTCGCTCCGCATCCGGTTCCTTTTTGCGCAGTATCATCATGCTGATGGCGGTCAGCGCGTAGGTCACCAGGACGGCCGATGCGGCGGTATCGAAGAGTACGATCAGCTGTGGTACGAAGCTTCCGATGATGCCCAGGACGCCGACGAAGATAATCGCCCAGTGCGGGACGCCGAAGCGCTTGTTGACCCTGGCGAAGAAAGGCGGGAGCTCGTGGTCCTTGGCCATGGCCATCATCAGCCTGGATGCGCCTACCACGAATCCGTTAAGCGTGGTCACCAGGCCGCACAGGCCGGCTATGATGATAATGGCGGGTCCGGACGGCCCGAGCAGCTTCTCGGCGATGGGCAGTATGGGCACGGGGTCCGTGTTTTTAGCTATCTGCTCCCAGGGCAGTACGCCGGCATTGACGATGGCCACTGCCATATAGGCTATGAGCACGAAAAATATGGAGAGCGGGATGACGAAGACCATCTTGCGCACCGGGGATTTAACTTCCTCGGCTGCCTGGGGCAGTATATCGTAGCCCATAAAGCCCAGAAAGTAGATTGGCACCATCAGGAACATGCCGGCCACACCGCGTCCAAAGAAGGGCGTCATGTTGGCCACGTCCACCTGGGCCAGACCCGGCAGGGCATAGACGAAAATGCCTCCGAACAGGATAACTGTGAGGATAAGTTGTACGATAGCTGAAAAGGTAATACCTATCAGGTTGATGACGGTGAAGATTACTGCCGCGCCGACGCCGACCCAGACAACCGGCACGCCGGGTATAAGGCCGGCGGCCAGCTTGCCGATGATAATGCATTCACCCGGCATCATGGCGGCATAGGCCAGTACCAGCAGCCAGCCGGCAGTGAAGCCGCCGAATTTGCTCATGGCACGCTTGACGTAGACGTAAGCGCCGCCGGCCACGGGCATCATTGAGCAGAGCTCTGCGAAACACAGGCCCACAAAAAGGGTGAAAACGGCCGCTACGATGAGGGATAGGATACTGGCCGGGCCGCCCCGGTCAAGGAACACGTTTGCCAGCACCGCCCACGCCATGCCTACCATCGCGCCGGTCAGCAGTGTAAAAAGCGTAACCAGCGTAAGGCCGCGTTTTAAATTCGTAGGTTTTTCCTGCATAGCCTCACTCTCCTTGTTTTTAATCAGATATCGATACTCAGCCCGTAATGTAATTAAGCAATTTATAATTACATAATTATAAATCGTTGTCAAGATGTCTCGTAAGAGATATACTATAAACGGGTTTCAGTGTAGTAAGAAACAAAGCTGATAATATGGATTTAACCAGAGATATCAGGTCCGAAAGCGCCAATTTGGCTTCGCTTATTCTTTCGCAGGCTTTCGTTAACTGGCACAAAGCATTTATGAGGGTGCTTGACCCATATAAGCTTACCTATTCGCAGTGGATCATATTGCATACGCTGATGGCCACGGGTGAGGCGATGTCGCCGTCGGAATTGAACCGTTACCTGACCATAGAGGGTAGTTCCATCAGTGTGGTCATCGATGGAATCGAGAGGCGCGGGCTGATACAGAGGCGCCGTTCCAGGGCTGACCGGCGAGTGGTCAAGGTCCGTTTGACTGCTGAAGGGAATGCGTTGCTGAATACAATCGATGCGCAGATCAGCAGGCTGATAAGCGATATCTTCGGCCACCTGACTGTAACCGAACGTGGGCAATTAATAGCCTTATGCCGCAGGATACGCGATGCCTCGATTAGGCACAATGGTGGGGATATTGGTGAGGTCGAGAATATCTTGATGAGGTTCAGCGGCGCATCCTGATGCGACCTAAATTTTATGTGGGAATTGATGCCGTCATATCACGTTGCGGGGCGCGTGCTGATGGCAAGCCGCTATCCGTTCCGGAAATGTCCATAAAGCGCTGCTGCCCGTTTGGCAGCGCATGCCGTCCCGGGCTATTATAAAGCGGGGCTATTGGAGAAGGTGACCGGCTATGGAAAGTAAAGGCCATTGGAAAACCGTCGAGAAGCATATTAATAAAAGACTGTTACCTTTATTGTCACTCATTGTGTTGCCGGCCGTCCTGCTACTGAACTGCCAGTGCCGGTTCGAACCCGGGCAGCCGCCGGATGAAGTGATAGTGCAGCTGAAAGGAAGACATCAGGCGGAGTTTGCCGGCTTCTATCTGGCACAGGAGAAAGGCTACTATTCCCAGGAAAACATAAACGTGACCTTTTTCGAGGGGGAGAAGGACCTGGCTATCGTGCAGCGTATCGTTTACCAGCAGGCGGATTTCGCTGTGATTGCGCCTGAGTCCGTCCTGGTGGCGCGCAGCCAGGATCAACCGGTAACCGCCGTCGCCGCCATATACAGGCAATCACCAATAGTCTATGTTGCCTTATTCGACTCAGGTATACTGCGGCCCCGTGACTTTCTGGGGAAGACGGTGGCTACACTGGATGCCAGCGGATCGCAGCAGGACCTCCAGTTACAATTCGACATCATGATGAAAAGGCTGGGGCTGGATATCTCCAGGACGAAGCTGATAGCCTGGGATCCCGTTTTTACGACGTTTTACGGTGGTGAGGTTGACATCACCTCCTGTTATTCGAATACGAGCCTGATCGAGATGAGGCAAAAGGGATTAAAGCTCAACCTTATCTGGCCCAGCGACTACGGCGTTTACTTTTACTCGGATCTGGTGGTAACCCGGGAGAGCCTGATCAAAGACAATCCTGATCTGGTGGCACGCTTCCTGCGCGCCACGCTCAGGGGCTGGCAGGACGCTGTCGAGGACTATGAGCAGGCCATACCTGCCGTGTTGAAATATAACAAAGGCAAGGACCCGCAGCTACAGGCGGCGATGCTGGAAGCCCAGCTGCCGCTGGTGCATACCGGGGACGATTATATCGGCTGGATGAAGCCGGAGGACTGGCAGTCCATGTACCAGACACTGCTGGATTATAATCTGCTTGCCAAGCCGTTCGATGTAAACCAGGCCTACACCATGCAGTTCCTGTATGAAATCTACGGGAGTGAAAGTCGGTGAATGTACGATCAAGGATAACCCTGCTGTTCGTGCTGCTGGCCATCGTCCCGGTAGTGCTCGTCGGTTTTCTGGCCTACTATACCGGTCGCCAGTCCATCGAGCAGGTTGAAATAAATCATCTGGTGTCCACCAACCTGATGAAGAGCAGCGAGTTGACCAGGTGGATAGAAGGATATCAACAGAGAATGGAGGAACTGGCGCAGCGCCCATTATTGGTGCAGTACTCCTCAACCATGGTGGACTTCGACCCTGCTGATCCCGTCTATGACCTGTCTCGCCTGGCTCTGGAGGAGGACCATCTCAAACCGCGTGTCAAGCTCATGGGCGGTTTTACCGAAGTATCGGTGATCAGCCCTGATAAAGGTATTATCCTGGCCTCCAGCGACGAAATGCAGGAAGGCAAATATTATGCCAACCAGCGTTTCTTCGCGGAAGGGAAAACGCATACCTATACGCAGGGGGTCTTTTACTCCCTTCCCTTGCAGCAGACCACGATGATGGTCAGCACCCCGATCAATGACAGGAGAGAGCTGCTGGTGGCGGTGCTGTCCGGTCGTCTCGACCTTCGGGACCTTTCCACTATCATGTCCGCGCAGAGCGGTCTCAGCCAGAGTGAAAAAACCTATCTGGTAAATAAATCCAATTTCTTCGTTACCGAGCCATATTCCGGGGAAGGCTATGCTCTCAAGAAAACCGTTCGGACCGAAGGGGTGCAGGCCGGCCTTTCGGGCAAGGACGGGGTCGCTTTTTATAACGATTACCGCAATGTCCCTGTAATCGGCGCATACAAGTGGCTGCCTGAATACAATATGTGCCTGATCACCGAGGTGGACCAGTCTGAAGCTTACGCCCCGATTAATTCCATGGCAATGACAATGCTCTCCATCGTATCGCTGCTGGCTTTGATAGTGGTGGCGGCCGGTTTCTTTTTGGCCCGTACCATTACACAGCCGCTGGCCCGGCTGGTGGCCGGGGCTGCTGAGATAGGACGCTATGGGCATCTTGACCGCAAGGTTGGCACAGAGGATAAGGATGAGATCGGTGAGCTGTCCAGGGCATTCGACCGTATGGCCATGGAGTTAAAGATGACCACCGTGTCGATCGATGAACTGGAGTTGCGCATCCATGAACGTACGGCACAGCTTGAAGCGGCTAACCGGGAGCTGGAGGCCTTTTCCTATTCGGTCTCGCACGACCTGCGTGCCCCTTTGCGCGCCATCGACGGTTACACACGCATCCTGCTGGAAGATTACCGGCCGCTGCTGGATGATGAAGGTAAAAGGATTTGTTCCGTTATTTCAGAGGGTGCGCATAAGATGAGCGACCTGATCGATGATCTTCTAACGTTTTCACGCCTGGGCAGGTCTGCGCTGAATCCGTCCAACATCGATATGGAAGCGATGGCCAGGGCGGTTTTCCAGGAGTTGACCACGGGACAAAGCCTTAAACGCATAGATTTTGAGTTGGATTCGGCGCCGCCTGCGATGGGTGACCCGGCGTTGTTGAGGCAGGTGTGGGCGAATCTGCTGTCCAATTCCATCAAGTTCTCCCAGAAGAAAAAACGCGCAGTCATCAAGGTGCGAGGCGAAAGATCCGAGATTGAGACCGTCTACTCGGTGCAGGATAATGGCGTGGGCTTCGACATGCAGTATGTCAACAAGCTTTTCGGCGTGTTTCAGCGGTTGCACAGCGTCAAAGATTTTGAAGGAAACGGCGTGGGGCTGGCCCTGGTCCAGCGGGTGATCCATCGTCATGGCGGCCGTGTCTGGGCAGAAGGTGAGACAGGCAAGGGCGCGACTTTTTATTTTACACTTCCCAACCAGGGGGTGATATGATGAACGATATGCATGCCGTAGACGTTTTACTGGTCGAGGACAACCAGCAGGATGCGGAACTGACTATTAGGTCGCTCAAGAAGCACAAGCTGGCCAATAATATCTCCGTGGTCGAGGACGGGGCGGAGGCGCTTGATTTTATCTTCTGCCGGGGCAAATATAGCGAGCGGGACATCAAGCACCCGCCCAAGGTAATTTTTTTAGATTTGAAGTTGCCTCTGGTCAGCGGGCTGGAAGTATTGCGCGAAATTAAACAGGATGCCCTGACCAAAGCAGTCCCGGTAGTGGTGGTGACCTCTTCACGCGAGGATCCGGACGTCAAGGCCGCCTATGAACTGGGCGCCAACAGCTACGTGGTGAAGCCGGTTGACTTCGAAGCATTCACCGAAGCCATCGGCAGCCTCGGCCTTTACTGGCTGCTGATCAACCTGCCGCCGAAGTGACTTTTTACAGGTAAAAATGTAAATTTGATAAGCAGGCATAGCCATGACCGATATAATCAAGATACTGATAGTAGAAGATGTACCGACTGACGCTGAGTTGTGTCAAAGGGAAATACGCAAAGTACTGAAATCCTGCCGTTTTGAGGTAACGGACAACCATAAGGCATACCTGGCAGCGATCCAAGAATTCCAGCCGGATCTGATACTCAGCGATTACAGCTTACCCGACTTCGATGGTATGACCGCGTTAAAACTGGCGCTGGAGCATTCGCCCGAAACGCCCTTTATCATAGTTACAGGGTCGGTCAGTGAGGACGTGGCAGCCGAGAGCATGAAAGCCGGCGCATGGGATTACATTATTAAAGAACATATCAAGCGCCTGGGGCCGGCGGTCGTCAATGCGCTGGAAAAGAAGCAGACATTGATCACCAAACGCAACGCGGAGAAGGAGCGGGAGGCTGCTTACCTGGCACTGGACAAAGCCCTGAACGGTTCCATCAACGCCATGTCAAAAATAGTTGAAATGCGCGACCCCTATACTTCAGGGCACCAGACGAGAGTCGCCGCTTTATCGGTGGCTATCGCCAGGGAATTGAAGCTTCCCGAAGAGAATATCAGGTATTTATATATCGCAGCGCTTATCCACGATATCGGTAAAATGTACATACCGTCGGATATCCTGAGCAAACCCGGCAAGCTGCGTGATATCGAATGGGAACTGGTAAAGATCCACGCGCAGGGGAGCTACGATATCTTAAAAAATATAGAATTTCCCTGGCCGGTGGACAAGATAGCCTGGCAGCATCATGAAAGACTGGATGGTTCCGGATATCCACAGGGACTTAGTGGCGATGATATCTTAATGGAAGCAAAGATACTGGCTGTGGCCGATGTGGTTGAGGCTATGTCGTCACACAGGCCGTACCGGGCGGCGTTGGGTATTGAGAAGGCATTGGAAGAGGTGTCACAGAACAAGGGAATTCTGTATGATCCCGCCGTCGTTGATGCTTGTTTAAAGCTGTTTAAAGAAAACAGGTTCAATTTTGAACATTGATACACCTTGGCGGCAACGCTGACAGTTTGCTGCATCCGCTGAGCCAGGAGGCCGTATATGGAGATCATCGAAGCCATAAATTCACGTTACAGCGTGCGCGCTTTCAAGCCCGATCCCGTGCCCAGGCATGTACTGGAGGAACTGCTGACCGTTTCGCAGCGCTCTCCTTCCTGGGCCAATACGCAGACCTGGGAGTTTACCGTGGTGGGGGGCTCCGTGATGGACGATCTGAGAAAGGCGCTGGCAGACCGGGCCTTCGCGCAGGATGCGCGTAACGCCGATATACCCTATCCCGAGTGGACTGGGAAGTACAGGGAGAGGCGCAGCCGCAACGGGTACAGGCTGTATGAGCACATGGGCATCGCCAGGGAGGATGTGGAGAAACAGCTTGACTGGTTTGTGAGCATGTACCGCTTTTTCGATGCGCCCAACGCCATCTATATTTATACGGAGCGTGATATCAGCGACTGGGCCATCATGAACGTCGGGCTAATGGCGCAAACTATAAGTCTGGCCGCCCTGCATTACGGCCTGGGTTCCATCATGCTGGCCGCGGGCGTCAGCTACCCGGACACGGTCAGGCAGAAGCTGGACATACCCGAATCGAAGCAGATACTTATCTCCATCGCCATCGGCTATCCCGATGCGGACGCCAGGGTAAACAAATTCAGGACGGAGAGGGCGCCTTTGAGCGAGCTCTGCTCCTGGCACGGCTTTTAACCTCTTGCCTGTCAGATAGAACCGGTATATACTGGCGGCTGATCCACAAATTAAGGAGGTTGAGATGAGCGGGAATAGTAGCTACGACCTGAAATCCGTGAAATTACCCAGGTTGACAGGTGGAGGATTGTCTTTGATGGCGGGAGCGCTGGAGGTTGGCTTTCTGAGAGGCATTCTCATGCCGTCCATGCTGAAAAGCGGCGGCATAACCGATTTCCGGGCTTTGTCGCCCGAGGAGTCCCCCACTGTTTTTCCCATCGACTATGCGGATAAGAAGGCGCCGCCGGAAGAGGGTCCGGACCTTAAGGCCCTGAATAAGATCGAGGGGAGCGCAGGCACAGTGCTGTTCATGACGGCCAGGGACTATGCGAAAGCCTACCGTGAGGGCAAGGCCAATCCCGAAGATGTGGCAAAAAATGCGCTGGAAGCCATCAGGAAGGCTGATGAAGGCAGTCTGAAGCTGCGCCCCTTTATCGCCGTCAACGAGGGGGATGTCATGCAGCAGGCGCGGGCATCGGCTGAGCGCTGGAAGGATAAAAAGCCCCTCAGCGTGCTGGACGGCGTGCCGGTGGCGGTCAAGGACGAGGTGGACATGGTGCCCTATCCCACGACGGTGGGCACCAAATTCTTAGGTAATGCGCCGGCAAAACGTGACGCAACTGCGGTCGCACGGCTGCGGGCCGCCGGAGCACTTTTGCTGGGCAAGGCCAATATGCACGAGATAGGTATCAGTACCGACGGGCTGAACGTCAACTTCGGCTCTACACGCAACCCGTACAATCCCAAGCATGACACGGGCGGCAGCTCCAGCGGCTCGGCCACTTCAGTTGCGGCCGGGCTTTGCCCGCTGGCGTTAGGCGCCGACGGCGGAGGGTCCATACGTGTGCCGGCTTCGCACTGCGGAGTGGTGGGTCTCAAGCCGACCTTCGGGCGCGTGAGCGAATACGGCGCAGCCCCGCTCTGCTGGAGCGTTGCGCATCTCGGCCCGATCGCAGCCACGGTGGAGGATACAGCCATCGGATATGCCTGCATGGCCGGTCCGGATGCCGCAGAGCCCAATTCGCTGCACCAGCCTGCAGTCACACTGGAGCAGTGGAACAAAGGCGACCTCAAGGGAGTCAGGCTCGGCGTCTACAGGCCGTGGTTCGAGCATGCGTCACCCGAGGTGGTGCGCGCCTGCGACAACCTGCTGGAGAAGCTGGCCGGCTCGGGCGCCCAGGTCAAACAGATCGTCGTTCCGGGCCTCGATACCATGCGAGTCGCCCATGTCATAACCATTTTAAGCGAGATGGCAGGTTCTATGAACAACTACCCTGACCACCGCAAGGACTTCGGCGCGGAGGTACGTCTCAGCCTGAGCCTGGGGCGCAATTTCACGGCCGACGACTATCTGAAGGCGCAGCGCATCCGCACGCGCGTGATAGCGGCATTCAGGGAAATATACGGCGAGGTTGACGCCATCATAACGCCGTCTTCGGCCATCACTGCGCCGGAGGTGACACCCGAAGCTGCGGAAGGCGGCTGGTCCGACCTTTCCAGCACGACCGAGGTCATGCGCTACGCCTTCCCCGGCAACCTGGCGGGACTGCCTGCCATAAGCTTCCCGGCGGGCTATGACAGCATAGGTTTGCCCATCGGGATGCAGGCCATGGGACGCTGGTGGGAAGAGGACCTGCTGCTGCGCATCGCCTTCAATGCCGAGAAGCTGGTGGAGCGCCGCAAGCCCGTGATGTTCTTCGATTTGCTTTAACGTGCACCAGTCATTGCAAGGAACGCAGTGACGTAGCAATCTGCTGCGACATCTGACCGCGTCCAGGATCGCCACGCTTCGCTCGCAATGACGTATTAAGCCTGTACCGCCCGCGCCATGGCGGCGATATGCTCCGGCGTGGTGCCGCAGCAGCCGCCGATGATACGCGCGCCGGCTTCGCGCATCTGCAGGGCGCTCAAAGCCATTGTTTCGGGCGAGGCGCGGTACACGGTTTTACCATCCACGAATTCAGGCATGCCGGCGTTTGACTTGGCCACCAGCAGTGCGCCGGGCACGGCGGCGTGCATTTTTTGAATGGCTGCCAGCATCTCATCCGGGCCGTTTCCGCAGTTGCCTCCCATGGCTGCCGCCCCCCATTCGCTCAACGAGGTTGCCGCCGCCTCCGGCTTCACGCCCATCATGGTGCGTCCGTGCGTGTCGAAGGTCATGGTAACGATTATCGGTACATCCGGCGACGCCCTGCGCGTGCCCTCTACCGCTGCCTGCACCTCGGACATGTCGGCCATGGTCTCGATCCAGATCACGTCGGCGCCGCCGTCGATGAGGGCCGCAGCCTGCCGTGTGAAAGCGTCGGCGGCATCAGCAGGGTGCAATTTGCCCAGCGGGGCCAGTAACTCGCCCGTAGGGCCGATATCGCCTGCCACAACCGGCGCCGGAGTCCCGGGCGCGGCTTTTTTGAGGAAATCATCGATCTCGGCGCGCAATATTTGAGCGCCGGCGCGGTTAAGCTCGTCTTCCCTCCCTTCCAGGCCGTGTTTGGACAGGCGGAAGCGGGTGCCGTTAAAGGTATTGGTCAGCAGTATGCGGGCGCCGGCCTCAAGGTAGGCGCGGTGCACCTTGCGGACGCGGTCGGGATGGTCCACGTTCCAGAGCATGGGCGGGTCGCCGGGGTTCAGTCCTGCCTGCTGCAGCATGGTGCCCATGGCGCCGTCGGCGACGATGACGCCCGACCCTTCGATTAAGTTCCGCCAGCGGTTAATATCATTTTACCCCTGTATTAAATGTTAAAGCGGGAATTCTTGTGCCGGCTCGTTGGTGTCGCTTTCCTCGTTGTCTCTTCTCTCGGGGCAATCGGCGGTCGTGAGATCGCACCATGAGCATCCCGTGTGCGAAGGCAGTCTTGACGGCGGGGTGGATGATTCAAGGATATTCAGGAAATAGGTCACATTTTGCTTGAACTTATCATCGATGATGTGGTGCGGGACCTCGGAGCGTCCCGTTTTATAAACGACGCAGCCGTCCAGTTTTTTACCTCTATACAGACCGGTAGCGTAGGGCAGGAACATCATATACAGGGCCACCTGGATGATATCGCTCTGCCTGGGATTGCCCGTTTTGATATCGTAAACCGTACAGTGCCCGGATTGCGGATTCATGGATATCAGATCGGGGGTGCCGGCAACGGACAAACCGGACGGCCTTTTGGCCAGGAACTTGTTCTGTCCCTCCCTGAATACCGTTTCACCCAGTTTTTCCCGTTCTTTCGCCACCTCGTCGAGGAGGCGGGTATGTTCCGCCGTCCAGACGGCCAGCTGGAAATCGCCGGGCGCCTTGCTATATTCCGTATGGTGAGCTTTGAACCAGGATGACCAGTGGCAGGTGGTCTCGCCCGCCATCAGTTTGGAGAGCCATGTGACCCATACATAAACGCCGTTTCTTGGTCTCGTCATTATTCGGTATCCTGCCGCACAACGACGACATTCTATCATGATGGTCAGGTGATTTCCTATCCCGCTAAATCTATTTGTCAGCCGATGGCGGATGTTGCCAGGCGGAAAATGGCGATCCAGAGCAGATGGAGCGGGATCATCACGACGATGGAGGCGCAGAAGATCAGCACCCTGTATAGCGTTCGTAAGCGCAGTTTATACACCAGCAGCAGAGTGAGCAGGAAGATCAGGGCCATGCCTGCGTAGCCCCACAGAGCCACAGCGGGTGTGCTCCCCCACATGGTCAGTGCCGGCTTGAACTTCCACAGCACCATGGGATAGATGCTTGCGAAAGCCTCATTGAGGCAGGCGTAGGACGCCATGAAGGCCATGGCCAGCAGTATGACCCATTCCCTGCGTTTGCCTCCGATGAGATCGCCTCCGACGATGACCTCGGAGAAGGTCAAAGCCAGGTAGATAGTGTACGACCAGAATATCATGAGGATGAGAGGGGCTGCGCCTATCCAGAGGTGGAAGGTGGCCGGATTGTAGGAGTAAAGGTTGAGGGCGGCAACCTGCGCGACCACGTTCTCGCGGACCAGTCCCAGCAAAGCCCCGCCCGGGAAGAACATCCAGGTGAAGGCAGCGCCGCGCGTGCTTGCGCTGTGCCAGATCAAAAGCCCGGTGAGGGCCAGCGCGATCAGCTCCAGGGCCAGGAAGGTGTCCATTTACTTTTGCCCTGCCTGATCTTTCGATATCAGTTTTACGACGATGTATGCGATGATGAAGAGCCCTGTGGGGATGATGGAGGTGAGCAGGTCCAACCTGTCGCGAATGATCTCGATACCGGCGTAGATCACCCAGAAAACGAGCAGGACGATGAAGGGTATCTCACGGACGAAGAAGTTCGGCCTTTTATCGCGGCTGTTCATAGGATATCGGGCACAGTCTATTAGCTGTGAACGTCGCTGTCAATCAAGGTTTTAGTCGGTGCCGATCATGACGCTGCTGGCCTTGATAATAGCGTAGACCTTCTTGTTTTTAGCCAGCTTCAAGTTTTTGCTGGATGTCTTTGTGATGATGGCGACTATCTCATCCCCACCCGAAAGCACCATGGTGACCTCGTCGTTAACCGTTCCCGGCTTGATTGACTTGACCTTGCCTTTGAGCACATTGCGGGCGCTGATTTTCATGCTGCACCTCCTTAATTAAACGCCATGTCATTGCCACCATTTCTCTTAAATACATTGTAACAGCACAAGGGATTTCTGTTTCTAAGGCTTTTAACCTCGTGCCGTCTCTCCCGCTTTATACGTATAATACGCTGCATCAATTAACCACCATACTCCAACTCCACCAAGTGTAATGAGCTTTAATACACCCAATAGAATCTGACCTTGAAAAAAACGATCAGCCCCGAAATATCCTAGCAACCATGATAAAATCATCACAATGTATTTCCTGTCCACTGTTATTCCTCCTGATTCATCTTATTTCCACATGCTTGTATCCAGTATATGATTACCAATTACTATATAAATGCCTATTCACAACGCCACGTGTTTAATCAATCCCAGCCGGTATCTTTTTGACGGTTAAAAATAAACGATATTCTTCTTTAGATAGTTGTTTTCCAAGCTCCGGATACGGTTGCACAAGTAAGGTGAATTCATATTGCCTATAAGTATTTATATCCGGCTGGTTTGTCGTGCCCGGCTCGGTCAGCACTATTCGTGAAATCAATCCATTATCGTTTATCAGAAGGACACTGATCACTCGCCCCGCCCAGAAGCAGGTCGCGCCTTTTGGACACCGACTGTCCTCCTGTATTCCTTCAAACTGCAAGGTAATATGTTCGCTTTTTATTTCGGCGATCTGGCCTATGGACAACGAGAATTCTTTATCGAGGGAGGCCTGGATGTTGCCTTCGCTACTCTGGCATCCAACCGTAGTCATTAATAAAAGTAGAGAGCCGATTAGAAGAAAATGCCTGAACATTTGATAATAGTCTAAATCTCATCTCATGCATCTGCAAGCTGTAACCATACAACTATGATATAATCCGCTTTAACAGGCGGAGGTATTGGGTATGATGGAGAATGTTGTAATCAAATGCGATAAGGAGATGAGTGGTTATGCTTAGCCTGCAGGCAAGATTACTTGAAGTATATTTCCGGCTTCAACATGCTTTCGCACCCAGGACTAATGAGACCGATTTACAGAAAGAACGTATTGAATTAGATAAGCTGGGCGCCATGTTCAAGCTGCCCAAAGGGGTCGCAGTCGAAAAAGTGTCCGCCGGCGGCGTTCCGGCTGAATGGTTGATCCCTCCCGGCATACCCGAAGGCAGGGTGGTACTCTATCTGCACGGCGGGTCCTACACATGCGGCTCCTGCAATTCGCATCGCTCCCTGGTCGCCAATATCGCTATCGCCTCTAAAGCCCGCGCATTAACGCTCCATTACAGGCTGGCGCCGGAGCATCCCCACCCGGCGGCGGTCGAGGATGCCGTCGCTGCCTATAAATGGCTGATTGACGGCCGCGTCGATCCGAAGCACGTGGCGATAGCCGGTGATTCAGCGGGGGGTGGCCTGGCCCTCGCACTATTGCTCAGCCTGAGGGATGCGAATATCCCCATGCCTGCAGCCTGCGTCTGCCTCTCACCCTGGACCGACCTGACGTTCTCCGGGGAAACATGGAAGAGCAAAGCCAAAGCCGACCTGATTATCTTCGATTATAAGGAACATGCGTTCGCCAAGATGTACCTGGGCGGGCTCGATGCGAAGACTCCCCTGGCATCGCCGCTCTACGCCGACCTGAAAGGGCTGCCGCCGCTGCTGGTGCAGGTGGGGTTGGACGAGGTACTCCTTGCAGACTCGACCCGACTGGTTGAGCGCGCAAAAGAAGCCGGCGTAAACGTCGTGCTTGCTGAGTGGCCAAGGATGCAGCATGTATGGCAATTTGCGGCCAGCTTTATGCCCGAAAGCCGCAGTGCTGTTAAGCAGATCGGCGAGTTTATCGACAAACATTGCGGGCGAACCTGAAGGTACGTCCCTACAGCGGAGAGAAGATAAGCGGGTTTATCGACAGATGGGCCTGAACCGGCGTATAATTTTTCAAGATCAATATGACTATCATACAGGTAGAATGCCGTGACTGATATTGATCCGAATTCACTGCGCAGGCAAAAAGAGCTGGATATTGCAGCGCTGAGGGCCAAGTCGGCAGCACTGGAAAAGAGGATGAGGGAGCTGTTGCAGCGTATCGACGGCAACTCCAATTACAGGAACGACATCATCTGGCTTGCCCAGGAGATCAACAAGATACAGAGGCAGATAAAAGTACTGGAATCGGATGACACCGGCAGGTGTATCTGAGTCATTGCGAGGAGTAGCGTAGGGGCGGGTTTTTAAATCCGCCCGATAAGGGCGCAACTGAAGGTGCGCCCCTACAGAGCAGACCCTATCGGCAGGTCCATGCCTCTTGAGACGACATGCTTCAGCTTGCGCACCGCATTTTGATCGTAACCGGCTATTTTTTCGGCCAGCTTTTCTGCTTCTACTTGCAGATCGGCGCGGGGCACCACACGGTTGACCAGTCTCATCTCCAGAGCCTCCTGCGCTCCGACGCGGCGGCCGGTCAGCAGCAGGTCGAGCGCGTGGCCGGGACCTACGGCGCGCGGCACGGTCTGCGTGGCGCCGGCTGCTGGTATGATGCCCAGCGCCACCTCCGGCAGCCCGAACACCGCATCTTCAGCGGCGATCCTGATATCGCAGCACATTGCCATCTCGATGCCGGAGCCGAAGACGTAGCCGTGCAGCGCTCCGATAACGGGCTGCGGCAGGTTGAGGAAGAGTCCCCACACGTCCCTGTGCCAGCGCGAATGGCGGGCAAATACAGGCGCGGGAGCGGAGAGGAACTCGCTCAGATCGGCGCCGGCGCAGAAGGCCTTCTCCCCCGCGCCCTTGATTATGGCGACGTGCACGTCGCCGTCAGCTTGAATGGCCGACAGGACCTCGTAAAGCTCGTCGCGCATGCGGACGTTGTAGATATTCAATACCCTGGGGCGGTTAAGCGTAATGAAGGCGATGCGCCCCTTCTTCTCGAAGATGATGGTCTCAAACCCGCCCATTACTTCCCCTTGAATGTGGGTTTACGCTTCTCTTTGAAGGCCTTGATCCCTTCGGTGCGGTCTTCGGTGGTATGCAGCAGGAAGTAGATGTCGCCCTCGAGCTGCAGCCCCTGGGCCAGCGTCATATCCAGTCCCTTGTATACGGCCTCTTTGCAGTATCTCAGCGCCCACGAAGCCTTGCCGGCCATCTCATGTCCCATCTCGATCGCAACGTTCAGCACATCTTTAGCCGGCGCGACCCGGCTGACCAGCCCGATACGAAGGGCCTCGGCAGCCGATATCGTATCTCCGGTCAGCATCAGCTCTATTGCCCTGGCGCGGCCCACCAGGCGCGGCAGCCGCTGTGTGGCGCCGTCGTACGGTATCAAGCCCCGCTTGATGCCGGGCAGGGAGAAGCGCGCCGTTTCCGCCGCGATCCTGATATCGCAGGCCAGAGCCAGCTCCAGTCCGATTCCGATGGCGTCACCGTTGACGGCTGCGATCAGCGGGCAATTGAGCGATGCGACAGGCGCCGACAGCGAAAAGGCGGGCTGTTCCCCGCGGGTGGGTGCAGAGTCTCCGCAGAAGACAGGGCCGCTGCCGGTGATGACAGCGGCCCTGATCTCAGTATCGTAGTTCAGTTCATCGCAGATTGCAGCCAGCCCGGCAGCCAGGTCGGGACCCAGCCCGTCCTGCGCCAGCCTGATTACAGCCAGTCCGCGATCGCATTCGAAAGTAGCAGTTGAACTCATAAGCGGCTACTTCTTGGCGGGTACCTCGGCCTGCAGGACCAGCTTCCTGGCCTTGAAGTCCTCGACCTGCTCTCTGATATATCCGATCTCCAGCAGCACCTCAGTCGTATGCTCGCCCAGCATGGGCCCCGGCCTCAGCACCTTGCCCGGTGTCTCCGAGAACTCCGCGTTGACGCCCTGTAGCTGCACCTTGCCCCACTGGGGATGGTCCTGGAACTCATACACGCCGGTGGCCTTGCAGTGCGGGTCGCTCTGCAGCAGCTCCACGATGCCCTGGCCCTGCGCGGCGGGCACACCCTGCAGCGCCAGCAGCAGCGCCCAGACATTGGCGGGGGTAGTGAAGAATGTCTCCTCCAGTATGGCCGTGAGCTCTTTATCATGCTTCTTACGTGCTCCGGCAGTGGCGAAACGCGGGTCCGTGGTGAGGGCGGTCAGTCCCAGCACCTTGCAAAGGGATTGCCAGTGCGTATCTTTGGGACAGTAAATGTAAAGCCAGCCGCCGTCGATGCCCTGGTATAGGCGGTCGAGCGCGCCCAACCCCTTGATATCGGGCTTGCCCAGATATTTTCGTTTCATGCCCTTGTACTGAATGAAGTTGCCCGACTGCAGGGTGACGGCCGAGCGCAGCAGGGAGGTCTCCACAAACTGTCCCTTTCCTGTGCGCAGCTTGTTGAAGAGGGCCAGGGACGCGCCGAAGGCGCCCAGCATGGGCCCCATCTCGTCGTTCAGAGATATTTTATGAAAAACAGGCGTCTTGCCGGGTCCGCCCTGGCCCGACATCTGGCCGCTCATGGCCTGGAAAAGGGGATCGTAGCCGGGCCGCTCCGCATCGGGACCTTTCGATCCGAATGCGGGCATGGAGATATATAGAATGTCAGGTTTGATCTTCTTGACCGTTTCGAAGTCCATGCCAAGCTTTTTCATAATGCCCGGACGGGAGTTCTCCACCACCATGTCGCAGGTGGCGATAAGCTTGTGTGCGATCTTTCTGGCCTCTTCCTGCCTGAGGTCGATGACGATACCACGCTTGCCGCGGTTAACGCCCATGAACCCGCCGGCCAGCATGCGCCAGGAGTCCCCATCGATGGGCTCGATCTTGATCACGTCCGCGCCCAGGTCGGCCAGTTCGCGGCATACGCCGGCGCCGGCCAGCATGGTGGTGAAATCCGCTATTCTGATCTTCTCAAGTGGCATCATGGCCTTATTTCCTCCTCGGAGCCAGTTTAATTACATTTTCCTGCTTCAGGCGTTTTATATCCTGCGCCGAATAACCCAGCTCTCTGAGCACCTCGCGCGTATGCTGTCCGGGCTGCGGCGACGGCCCCTTGATCTTTCCCGGAGTGTCCGCCAGCGCCACCGGCACGCCCATCTCCCTGACGGCGCCCTTTTTAGGATCTTTGACGGTCTGCACCATGTCGTTGGCGATCACCTGCTTATAGCCCATGAAATCATCGACATTTTGCACGGGCGCCACGGGCAGTCCCTGATCGCCCAGTTGCTTCAGCCACTCGTCGCGATTTTTGCTTTTGTAGATAGGCTTGATCATGGACATTACCTGCGCGTTGCGTGGTGGGAAGAGCAGGAAGGGCGCTCCCTCGAAAAGCGGGTCGGTCAGCCACTCATCGTGGCCCAGCTCAAGGGCAAACTGCATGAAGAATTTGGGATTGCCCAGACCGGTGAACAGCCACTTGCCGTCCTTGCACTGATAAGGACGGTAGAGGGGCATCGGCCCGGTGGGCCCCCATGGGGCGCGGAACATGCCTTCGAAATCGACGTTGAACTGGCGGAAGGTGCTGAGAATGACGCGGAAAAGCGAGACATCGATCTTCTGCCCTTTGCCGGTCTCCTCGCGCACGCACAGGCCGGATACGATGTAGAAGGCCGCGTCTACGGCGGTATACAGGCTGGCCAGCGGCAGCACGACGAAAAGCGGGTGCGTGGCCAGCCCCTGCTCGGTGTAAACCGAGGCCACCGTGCTCACGATCTGCTCGTAGCCGGCCCAGCCTGCGTACGGCCCCTTCGGGCCGAATCCCGAGATCGAGCAGTAAACCGCCCGCGGGTTCAATTCCTTTATCTTGTCGTAGCCGATGCCCAGTTTATCGGCCGTGCCCGGCTTGAAGTTCTCGATGATTACATCGGCTTTTTTAGCCAGGTCGAGGGCGATCTTGAGCCCCTCGGGCTTTTTCAAGTCCAGCATAATACCTTTTTTACTGCGGTTCCAGGCTAAAAACCCGTCCTGGCCACGCATGGGGTCACCGCCCGGCCGCTCAACCTTGATAACTTCGGCGCCCTGCTCCGCCAGCAGCGTGGCCGCGAACGGGCCCGCGATATACTGGCCGAAATCGAGCACCCTGATACCGGTCAATGCTCCTTGTGTCATGGGTAACCTCCTTATTTATTGGTAAGCTCAACTGCATGAACTGGTAATCAAGCGAATGAAAAAGCTGATCATCTCGCCGTAGCTGTCGATCGCGATACTCTCGTTGACGCCGTGTATGGATGCCAGCTCCCCCGATCTGACGCGCTCAGGCGCGAACCGATAGCAGCAGGGAGACAGGTCTGCGAAATAGCAGCTGTCGGTCCTGCCCAGCACCAGCGTGGGCGCCACTATGGCGTCGGGCATGATCTCCCGTATGGTATCGTTGAGCATGCCGAAGCTCCAACCGGAGGTAGGAGAGACGGGGGAGGGCTCAAAGACATTGCCGGCCAGGGGACGAATTCTAACGCGCGGATCGCCTATTATCTTTGTCACGCGTTGTGAAACGCTTTCGATGGTGTCTCCCTGCAGTATGCGGAAGTTAATCACCGCCGTGGCCAGCATGGGAAGTATATTGTCCTGGTCGCTGCCCCGGAACTGAGTGGGCGCCGTGGTCGTCCTGATGGAGGCGTCGGTCACGGGTTTGGCCGCCAGTTGCCGTTTGACCAGATCGCCGAACAGCCACATGTTGGCGAAGATCATTTTAGTGGGGAAAGGCATCTCAGGGCCCAGGTAGTCGAACAGCGCCGCGGCAGGCCCCGTAAAACGTGCGGGGAAAGGTTTGGCCTGCAGCCTGGCGATAGCGGTTGCCAGTATGCCGACCGCCGTCTGACGCGGCGGCTGAGCGGCATGGCCTCCCTCCGCTTCGGTGCTCAATTCCAGCGATACGTAGCCTTTCTCGGCGATGCCGATCAAAGCTATCCAGCCGGGTATGCCCGGTGCGACCCCCTGCGTGACCGCCATGCCTTCGTCTATGATATATTCGAATTCCAACCCCTGTTTCCTCAGATGTTCGGCGATCTTGCCAGCCCCCTCTTTTCCGCCGACCTCTTCATCGAAGCCGGAGGCAAGGTATATCGAGCGGGACGGCTTGAATCCATCCTTGGCCAGGTATTCGACAGCCTCCAGAATGCCCATCAGGCTGCCTTTGTCGTCCAGCGTACCCCTGCCCCAGATGCGGCCGTCGGCTATCCGGCCCGAGAAGGGCGGATGGACCCAGCCCTCGTCGGAGGCCGGCACGACGTCCTGATGCGCCATCAGCAATACAGGCTTCAGATCAGGGTTGCTGCCCTTCCAGCTACAGAGCAGGCCGTAGCTGTTAATAACCTGCTTCTCCAGAGTGGCGTGCGCCGCGGGGAAGGATTGCTCGAGAAATGAGTGGAAGGCTGAAAACTGGCTGAAGTCAAATTGGGAGCGGTCATGGCCTGAGACCGTTTTGATCTTAACGGCCTGCGACAGGCGCCCGGCAGCGGCATCGATGTCGATGGAATAGTCGACCTTTTCAGGGGCTTTGGTCTGTTTGGACTTGAAGGCGGCTGTCCTGGCCGCAACGGCAGCTATTACAATGATGATGGCCAGTGCCGCGAGCGACACTGCAATGACCCAGAATAACATATCGCCGCTCCTCTTTACCGACTATGGAATTGTAGCATAATGGCTCCATTGCATCCATTACGCCGATGTAGTATAGTGCGTTGAATTTACAGCGCGAAACCGGGCGGGGGGACGAATAAGAAGGAGGTTACCGTTATGGCGAACGGAGATGGCCGGAACGAGGTAAAAGAGTACAGGACCGGAGGCTGGAGCGCACACTACGTCCTTATCATCTGCACGCTGCTGTACGCCATCAACTACATGGACAGGCAGGTGTTCTCGGT
>JAFGHL010000124.1 GCA_016930155.1 Dehalococcoidia bacterium
CGACGCCATGCCTATCGCCGGAGTATTGCTGATCGGCATGCCCGGCAAATACCACGCGATTGTGAGGGATTTCAAGTTCAAGGGCATAAAAAATAACCTGCCCTGCTACGACGTTTACCTATGAAACAGCAACCTGTAATCACCGGTGGAAAAGTACGCGGCTTAAAGCTGATCAGCTGGATACTGGCCTACATGGTGTGGATATTCATTTTCCTCATCCCCATCATCGGGATAGTCATGATATTGATGTACCTGTCGAAAAACAGGGCGCAGCAGGGCGGAGTGGTAGTAAAGGATATAAGCGAAGCTGGGCATAAAAAACTCAATTCGGGACGCTGACGGCCCTCACTTCTGCGTGCAATCAAGAAACTTATCGTATCGGGCCTAGCCGATAAAAGTCTTGTTTCCGATATATGCGTTAATTGCGCCGGTCCTATTGTCCATAATAGAATACGGGCAGGAAAGATCCACGGAATCTACAAAGGAGGCGGAGCGATGGAGACCTATATCATGTTCGTTGGCTTTACGGAGGCGGGCCTGGAGGGGATAAAGAATCTTCCGGCAAAGATAAAAGCAGCCTCAACCATACTTAAAACTGCAGGGGTAAAGACGCAGGGTTTTTACGCAGTTATGGGGCTGGACCGCTTTGACGGCTTCTACATTGTCCAGGCCAGCGATGGAGAGAAAGCTGCAGCCGGAGCTTTAGCCATGGCATCGCACGGTTTCATGCATACAAATACACTACGGGCCTTCACCGAAACAGAATTCAGCCGGGTTGCCGCGTTATAATCCTGGTCCCGCTTTATTGCCATGGCAGCGGATTTTCTGTCCGGTAAAACCGTGTTATCGCGATTGATGCTGGCCCTGGGCGCCTGTATTCTTTTCGGCGTATTAAACTGGTCATGCAGCGGACTTCATCTCCCCGGAGCGCCATTGGTAAGTCTGAGGCCGCAGATAGCAATCCCCATAACCATGGGGCTGGTTTTCGGTCCTGTTACGGGATTCGCAGTCGGATTTGCAGGCAATGTATTAGGAGACACTTTATCAGGCTACGGACTTCAGTACTGGGATTGGTGTATAGCTAACGGACTGATCGGCGCCATACCCGGCATTCTCTATTTGAAAGGTATTAGAGAGATAAGGACAGTCGGACAGTTCGGCGCGGTCCTGCTATTAATCCTCGTGGCGAATCTGGTCGGACTGGCCACGGGCAGCGGTATCAGCAGCCTGTTGCTGCACCGCATGGATATCGATGAGGCTGTTTTGGGCTGGCTGTTACCGTCTCTATTGACCAACGTACTGCTCTCTTTCGCCATCGTTCCCCTGCTATTGCTGGCCATGAGGCGTATGGTGATGACGCTGGAGACCAGGGTCATAATAATAGTGACCTTCCTGCTGGCCGCCTGCATACTGGGGACTACGGCGGTGCTTGTCCTGAGAACCAGCGATACATTTGTCAGCGTTCTGGGTGGAAAGGCCACCGACCAGGTGGTATACGAGGCCACGCTTGACCTTTTGCGCTGGTCTGGTGTGGTTGCCGTCGTCATCCTTTTGTCGGGTACCATCATCTCCGTATTTGCGGTAAAAAGGCTGACTTCTCCCATTTCGCAACTGTGTGCCGCGTCCAGGACAATCGGGGCGGGCGATTTTGAGACCGGCGAGATAGATCCTGTCGCCAATCGGAATGACGAGCTGGGAGAACTGGCCAGGACCATGCAGCATATGACTGAAAGCCTGAAGTTGTATATGCATGAGCTTCAAACTACCACCGCCGCCAGGGAGCGTATTGAAAGCGAACTACGAGTAGCGGCAGAGATTCAGATGAGCATGTTGCCCCGCGAATTCCCACCGTTTCCCGACAGACAGGAATTCGATATATATGCAAGAATTAAACCGGCAAGGGAAGTGGGCGGGGATCTGTATGACTTCTTCTTTGTTCAACCCGATAAGCTGTGTTTTATCATAGGTGACGTATGTGGGAAGGGCATTCCGGCAGCCCTGTTCATGGCTATTTCCAAAGCCCTGCTCAAGACGTCGGGCACGGCAGGCTCACCGCCGGATCAAATGCTGGCGCAGACTAACAATATCCTCATCGAGGGAAACGATACCAGCATGTTCGTCACCGTATTCTGTGCCGTCCTCGATACGCGAACAGGGGAACTGGTATTTTCCAACGGCGGCCATCCGCCACCGCTGCTGGGCAATAACGAGGCCGGCTTCCGCTACCTCAGCATACCCCGCGGATTTGTCATCGGCCCCATGCCGGACACGGCCTTCACCTGCCGGAGCGTGGTACTCAATCCGGGAGATACGATTTTCCTGTATACGGACGGTGTAACAGAAGCCACCGATATAAATAACCAGCTATACTCTGAAGAAAGGCTCCTCCGGGCGCTTACACAGGCCAAAGCTGCAGATACCTTGGCAATGGTCAGGGCCGTAGAGGAGGATATCGAAGCTTTTGTGCGCGATGCCCCTCAGGCCGATGATATTACCATGCTGGCACTCAGATTCCAGGGAACACAGCATGACAGAGGAGAATTATGAACGAATCAGAGCTGCTCAAGCTGGCTGACTTGAATCTCATCGAGTTCTGGCGAGAGAGTTCGAAATGGATCCCGAATACTGAGATCGTTGAGAAACAGGAAACCGTATTCATAGATTGCGGCATTGACTTCCCCGGTTGCAGCCTGGTGTTCAACCTGTCGCAAGATTCCGGACAGCCTGCGGAATTCATTGCACGCGCCAAAGCCTTTTTCGCCGGCAGAAAGCGCGGCTTCTCCATCATACTACGGGGCCATCGTGACCACGACATTATTCAATACTGTAAAGACCAAAAAATGTTCCTGGTCGGCGATTCACGCGGCATGGTGCTTTACGGTAAAGCGAAAGGCGGGGAGGCGCCGCCTGGGGCGGAGCTGCGCCGGGTTAGCAGCGCCATGGAGCTGCAGGACTTCAGGTCGGTTGCGGCGGAATCATTTTTAGACCTGTTATTTCCGCGGGAGGTCAGCGAAGCCTATTTCACGCACGCTGAGCGCGTGCTGAGTCCGTTCTCAATACTGGCAACTGTCTATTTTAAAGGCGAGCCCGCATCTTGTGCCCTGGCCATGCTCAGCCACGGCATCGGCGGGATCTACTGGGTAGGCACGACTAAAAAAGCGCGCGGTAAAGGCCTGGCCAAATACTGTGTGCAGGAAGTTAGCAACGCCGCGATCGATATGGGTGCGCGAATGCTTGTGCTGCAGGCAAGCCATTTCGGAAGTCCTGTATATCCCAGGATCGGCTACCGCGAGTTCAGCGTTTATCCTCACTTTATTTGCTCGAGCAGGTGAGCGAAGGCGCCTGTTTATTCAAAAGATAGCTGCCGTGTATTTTCGTCCTCAATTATTTAAATAAACCATGGCGTAGTACTAAGATAGTCTTAATGGTGCCTGATGAAAAAGAAGACGGTCGCGTACTGGAATATATACGACGCTGAAACAAAGGCCTTGATACAGAAGGAAAAGGCCATGACGCACGAC
>JAFGHL010000125.1 GCA_016930155.1 Dehalococcoidia bacterium
CCTTATAAGTTATTTGTGTTTATTACTTATATTTTGAGGTCTCTCTTACTTTTTTCAACTCCAACCGACAAAACTGTTACTGTATCTCAATCCGATATAAAATGAATTGCATACAGGGCAACACGTTAATTAACGTATGATAATATGATGGACTATGAACAGCTGTAGCAGGAGCGGCAGGCTTATACTTATCATGGCCGTTGGATTTTTCATTGCATGTACCGGCTCACTGGCATCATGCATTGCTTTGCCGGGCCTGGATAGCATATACAAGCGATACCCTTTTGTAATCAGGATAGTTGCAGGTGATAAGATGGGCTCAGGGGTTATGGTCAATAATTCAGGGTATGCGTTGACAAGCTGGCATGTGGTCGGAGACGATAAAACAGCGCATGTGACTACAAGCGATGGAGCGGAATATACCGGCAATGTGCTTGCTGTTGACCGGTCCAAAGACCTTGCGCTTATCAGAGTAATGGGTGGAGCGGGAGAATTCGCCTGCGCCAAACCGGGTAACTCCATCGAGTCGGATGATTTTCAGATCGGCGATGCCATAACAATCGCAGGTTATCCGGCCTACGCCGATTCGATATCGCCGACTGTATCCAGGGGATTTGTATGTGCTTTTCCGACCATTGAGTCAGTGAGTTTTATACAGGCCAGCGCCCAGGTATATCCCGGGAGCAGCGGTGGACCTATGATCAACCGCTTTGGAGAGGTCATAGGCATCGTCAATGGTAAGTATACAAACAGCAGCACAGGCTGCACGACTTTTGCTACCGCCGTAGATGAGGCTTCAAATCTGATGCATCTGGTCTATGGAGCAGATAACGAGAAGACGAGCTATACCTATACAACCCCCGTGAAACAGGTTCCGGCCTCACGTATCTGCCCCAATGTAGGATGCAAAGCTCCCGGCTTTAGTCTACCGGGGCTGGACGGCGAACAGGTTGCAATCGAAGCCTGTAAAGGCAGAAAGGTGTTGCTGGTATTTTCGGGGAGTAACTGCGCCGGCTGTTCACAGATAGCGCAATGTGTCTCGCAGATATACGAGGCATGGCCGGAAGATCAGCTGGAAGTGATGGTTATTGTTAGCGGGGAAAGCGATGTAGTGATCAGGAAATGGGCTGCGGCTAACGGGATAAAGTGCAAGGTTCTATTGGATACTGAAGGGCAGGCGGCCGACCTGTACAGGCCTGCCGCTAAACCGGCCGCCTATTTCATCGACACGTATGGAAAGATAAAGATAAAAAAAATTGGTATCCTGGACAACTGCAGTCAGGAAATAGATACATTGCTGAGGTTATATTAATACGGGGATAGGCTCTTAATACTTGACTTAGCAAATGGTTTGTTGTATTTTTACACACGCAGCTAATTCAGAGGCTGTTGTAACAACCAATAATTTAAGGAGGTAGCCCAGGAAGTGTTAAAGAACAAGTCATTAGTCATCGTTTCCGTCTTGGTGCTCGTAATGGCAGTCGTGGCCATGGGATGCGCCCCGGCAGCCGCTCCGGAGACCCCGGCAGCCCCGCCTGAGACCCCGGCAGCCGCCCCGGAGACCCCGGCAGCCGCCCCGGAGACCCCGGCAGCCCCGGAGACCCCGGCAGCAACCCCAGCAGTGGTAGAGAAAGAGACATCTTACAAATCCGTAAAATACACAGATCCCACATACAACTTCTCGGTTGCATACCCTGAGGGATGGACGGCCGGGGAAGTTAAATTGCAGGGTGGTGTTTTCTATGCAAAGGGAGAAGGTAAAGATCTTCTCTATATCGCAGTTCGGCCGGCCACTGAATTCAAGGGCACTGCCAATGTTTTCCTCGCTGACCTGATTAAACTCAGCGGCGCTGCTTTCACTCCCAGCATCGATAGCGAAACCAAAATTACTCTGGCCGATGGCACGGAAGCAGACGTAATCCAGCTGTCTGCCGCTTTCGGTATGGCCAAGGCCGCCATAACCGGTGTCCTGAAAGATGGCAATGCCATCATGGTCATGGCAGGCACCGATCCCAAGAACATGGATATCTACAAAGAGATAGGTTCAACACTAATCATCAAATAACAAATAAAGCTGAATTAAAAAATGGCGGAGAAGGCGCTCCTGTTCAGGAGCGCCTTCTTTATTTACACCTATTAAATTATGATACAATTTGTTGTAGCGTGCACTGATGGGACGAATCAGACCGGAGGCCATAATGGGAGACAAGGGTGGCAATCCTGCGCTGACTGAATTCAGGAAAAAATACCCTGATAAATTTTCTGATGAAAAACAGGCGTTTAGCAAGATTCATCCGGGCAGCCGAATTTTTATCGGCACCGCCTGCGCCGAACCTCAACACCTGGTAAATGCCCTGGTCAATTATATAGAGTCAAATCCCAAGGCCTTTTTCGATGCAGAGGTGTTGCAGGTGTGGACGCTTGGTGTGGCCGCCTACACGCAGGAGAAATTTAAGTCTAATTTCAGACACAATTCATTTTTTATCGGCGATAATACGCGTGGTGCGGTTAATCAGGGCTTGGCCGATTATACCCCCATCTTCCTTTCTCAGGTGCCACAGCTCTTCCGGCGGGGTGTCGTGCCCGTCGACGTAGCTTTAATCCAGACCTCTATGCCTGATCATCATGGATACTTGAGCCTGGGCATTAGCGTGGATATAGTTGCGGAAGCCGTGGAGCAAGCCGAGCTGGTGATTGCCCAGGTCAACTCCAATATGCCCAGAGTGCAGGGCGATGGTTTTCTGCATATAGACCGGGTGGACTATGTGTTGCCCTATGATGAGCCTGTGCTTGAGTTCGATCCACCCGTTGATGATGAGCTCGCCGCCAGGATAGGAAGCTACGTGTCGCGCCTGGTTCAGGACGGCGATACCATTCAGGTTGGCTACGGCAGCCGGCTGAATTCCATCCTCGGCAGTCTGTCCAATAAGAAACATCTGGGTGTTCACACGGAATTAATGTCGGATGGCATTGTTGACCTTATCAAGCTGGGAGCTATAGATAATTCAAAAAAGAAATATGACCATGGTAAAACCGTGGCAACTTTTTGCATGGGGAAAAAGTCCACTTACGACTTCATCGATGATAACCCCTCCGTTGAGTTTCGCACGATTGAATACACCAACGACCCGCTTGTCATCGCCCGGCATGACAATATGGTGGCTATCAATAGCGCCCTCGAGATCGACCTGACCGGCCAGGCCACGGCGGAATCGATCGGCAAGACCTTCTACAGCGGTATTGGCGGACAGGCGGATTTCATGCGAGGAGCGATACTGTCGCGTAATGGTAGAACCATCCTTACCATCCAGTCCACAGCCCAGGATGAGTCGGTCTCCAGGATCGTCCCCTTCCTCAGTGAGGGCTGTGGCGTCACCATGATAAGGGGTGATATCCATTATGTGGTTTCCGAGTACGGCATAGCGTATCTACACGGGAAAAATATACGTGAGAGAGCCATGGAGCTGATAGCAATAGCACACCCAAAATTCAGGCCGTGGTTGATTGAAGAAGCAAAGAAGCTTAACCTGATCTATAAAGACCAGGCATTCGTCCCGGGCAAGCGCGGGGAATATCCGGAATCGCTGGAAACAGCCAGGACAACTAACTCAGGGCTGCAACTGCATTTCAGGCCGGTCAAGATCAGTGACGAACCTCTTGTCAAGGACTTCTTTTACTCATTGTCCGATCAGAGCCTTTACCGCCGCTTTATCTCGAGCAGGAAGGACATGCCGCATGAACGGTTGCAGGAATTCGTAATCATCGACTATACGCAGGAGATGGTCATCCTGGCGACCAGGGGGACGGAGGACAATGAAGAGGTTGTGGGCATTGGACAATACGGAATAGGGCAGGATATGCACAGCGCTGAAGTAGCATTTGCAGTGCGTGATAAGGACCAGAGGCAGGGCATCGGTACGGAGTTACTGAATTATCTGATATATCTGGGTAAAAGAAACGGCCTGCTGGCCTTCGTTGCCGAAGTGCTATATGAGAACAAACCCATGCTGACGGTATTCGAAAGGGCGGGTTTTAAGGTGACAAGCAGCGGTTCAGGGCTTTACTATCTAAGCCTGGAGCTGTGATTTTTTATTAATAGACTAAGGAGGGAAGGTTTATGGATTTATCCTGGTGGCGCGACCTGGCGATTGTTGTCTGGGCCTCCATAGCCACGATCGCTGTGGTGTTCATTTGCATCATTATCATACTTCTGTACAGGAAACTCGTTCCATTGATGAAGTCTGCCGACGCGGTAATGGAGTCTGCCGATACGGTTGTGAACAAAGTCGGCGCCGTGGTCGATTATACCAGGGACGAAGTCATCAGCCCTGTCGTGCAGCTGGGCAACGCTGTACAGGGTATAGCGCAGGGCATCAATCTGGTAGTCAATCTTTTTAAAAAGAAGGAGGAATAACATGAATAGAGACAGCGGAGCAGGTTTTTTCACGGGATTACTGGTAGGTGCATTGATCGGTGTAGTCGTGGGATTTATGTATGCGCCGAAAAGCGGCTCCGAGACTCGCCAGATAGTAAAGGAGAAGGTTGCTTCCTTGAGACACGAGGCTTCCGGTGTGGCCGGCAAAGTTAAAGACGCAGTGCAAAGCCGTATTGCCAGGGAAGAGGAATAAAGATATCTTCCTGTATGTGTTCTTAACAGACGTTTAACAAAATGCCCGAACAGGGCACATTCTCACATTAACGCGTGAAAAAGCACGACAATAGGTAACAGGAGGTAACTATTTGACGACGGAAAGCAGCCCGTTTAAAAAATACTGGCGTCCCGTTCTCATACTTGTTGCCATTGCACTGGCGCTGTGGTTGATATGGATATCCCTGGCCGTGCTGATCCCGTTTCTGATAGGCATACTTATGGCCTACCTTTTAATACCGCTGGTGCAGTGGCTGGAACGCGTTTTACCGCCCCGGAAAAAGGCCGCCAGGGCTCGGCGGGTTGTGTCAATTATTGTCGTGTTTATTCTGTTTACCGCAGTAATGTTTTTTTTCATTGCATATATAGGTTCTGCGCTGGTGGCGGCTTCAACGGTTATGGTGGACAAAGCTCCCCTGTATTTACAGCAGGGGCTGGATCAGTTCAGCGAGTGGTTTAAGGCGTTCAGGGGAGGACTGCCCCAGCAGATAGCAGAGAGGTTTGAAAACTGGTTATCCCAACTGGGGCCTGCCGCAGGAAAATTCCTGCAGGATTTTGTGGTGGGCAGCATGGCTGTTATACCTGCCTCAATGCCCACCGTAATGGGGTTTTTAATACTGCCTTTTTTCCTTTTCTTTTTGCTTATGGATTACGAGTCATTCCAGAAATTTTTCTACGATGCCGTACCGTCGAGCGCCGCACGGCGCACGGGCGATATACTCAGGATTATAGGGAATGTTATGGGCCGCTATATCCGATCTACCCTGGTATTAAGCATAATAGTCGGTGTGATGGTATTTATAGGCCTGGCCATTCTACAAGTGGAACATGCTGCTGCGCTGGCCGCATTAACCGCTTTAACGCAGTTCATTCCTATTATCGGTCCGGTCATTTCGGGGCTGATCCTTCTGATAATCGTACTGGCCCTGCAGCCGCATTTGGTGATCTGGGCATTGTTGGTTTTTCTCATTGCGCAAATGTTGCTAAATACTGTATTCGTTAACTGGATCCAGGGAAAGTATATGCAAATGCATCCTGCCGTCATCATGGTGCTGCTTGTTGTAGGCGGGTATGTCGCAGGATTCTGGGGCATGATTCTGGCCCTGCCGGTAGGCGCCACCTTATGGGAGATTATTAAGTACTTCCGTGTCGAGCGGGTCAGCGAGAAGCTGGAAACCTGATCTGAGCTTGACAGTCAAAATTCCATAATGTATCATTCGAGTTTGGTTGTGCCAAGTCCATGAACCGCTGTTCTTAATATAATCTTAGCTCTGGGCTGGCACATAGCCGGATATCCCTTAAGCATATAGTATGGGTTCAATATAAAATGCTATAGAAATTTATACAAGGAGGATCAGCAAAGCAAGCTATGGCAGACAAACCTGAAGAGAAAAAGTCGACAATCACCTCTATGTCGGTGGAGAACAGGAAGTTCCCGCCCTCCAAAGAATTCACCAAGAACGCTTACATCAAAAGCCTGGCGGAGTACAAGAAGATCTACAAACGATCGATCGAGGACCCCGATGGCTTCTGGGGTGAGCAGGCAGACCAGTTGATCACCTGGTACAAGAAATGGGACAAGGTGATGGTCAATGACTTTAAGAATGCCAGGCACGAGTGGTTCGTGGGCGGTAAGCTCAACGTTTCCTATAACTGCCTGGACAGGCATCTGACAACCGCCAGGAAAAACAAGGCTGCACTTATCTGGGAAGGCGATATCGGAGATTCCCGCACTTTCACCTACCAGCAGGTCCATTACGAGGTAAGCAAGTTCGCCAACGTGCTGAAGAAGCACGGTGTTAAGAAGGGCGATCGCGTTTCCATATACCTGCCTATGATCCCCGAGTTGGCGTTCGCCATGCTGGCCTGCACCAGGATCGGCGCCATCCACAGCATCGTATTCGGCGGTTTCAGCGCCGATGCGCTCAAGGACAGGATGCTGGACTGCAAATCGACCATTCTCATCTGCGCCGATGGATATTACCGCGGCGGCAAGGTGGTCCAGAGCAAGGCCAATGCCGACCAGGCGCTGCAATCATGTCCCCTGGTGAAAGATGTGATCGTGGTAAAGCGCGCCAACAACAATGCGCCCATGGTCGCCGGGCGTGATTACTTCTGGGATGACGAGCTTGCCACTGTCGGCGCCGTTTGCGAGCCCGAGAAAATGGATGCCGAAGATCCCCTTTTCATTCTCTACACCAGCGGCAGCACCGGCAAGCCCAAGGGCGTGCTGCATACCACGGCCGGCTATCTGCTGTATGTTATGAGGACCTTCCAGTGGATATTCGACTATAAGGACGAAGATACCTTCTGGTGCACAGCGGATATCGGATGGGTTACCGGTCACAGCTACATTGTCTACGGTCCCCTGGGTATGGGCGCCACCAGCCTGATGTTCGAGGGCGTGCCCAACTACCCCAAGCCAGACAGGTTCTGGGACATTATCGAAAAATACAAGGTCAATACCCTCTATACCGCGCCCACGGCTCTCCGCGCCATCATGAAAGACGGCGATGACTGGGTCAAGAAGCACGACCTGAGCTCTTTAAGGCTGCTCGGCACGGTCGGTGAGCCGATCAACCCCGAGGCCTGGATATGGTATTACAATGTTATCGGCGGCGGCCGCTGCCCCATCGTTGACACCTGGTGGCAGACAGAGACCGGCGGCATACTCATCACCCCGCTGCCCGGCGCATGGCCGATCAAACCGGGATCTGCCACATTGCCCTTCCCAGGCGTGGCGGCCAAGGTCATCCGCGAGGATCGCTCACAGGCCGGCGTTAATGAGGGTGGGTCCCTCATTATCGAGAAGCCGTGGCCCGGCCTTATGCGTGGCGTTTACGGCGATCCCGAAAGGTTCAAAAATACATACTTCGTTCAGAACCCCGGTGTTTATACCACAGGCGACGGCGCCAGGGTGGACGAAGACGGTTACTTCTGGCTGATGGGCCGTATAGACGATGTCATCAACGTATCCGGCCACAGGATCGGCACGGCTGAGGTCGAGAGCGCGCTTGTCTCACATGCCAAGGTTGCCGAAGCTGCCGTGGTCGGTATGCCCCATGATATCAAAGGCCAAGGCATTTACGCGTACGTGACCTTGAAGACGGGCCAGCAGAAATCGGACGAACTCAAGAAAGAGCTGGTTACGCATGTGCGCAAAGAGATCGGTCCTATCGCAACACCGGATAAGATTCAATGGGCCGATAGTCTGCCCAAGACGCGCAGCGGCAAGATCATGCGCAGGATTCTGATGAAGATCGCAGCTAATGACGTCTCGAATCTTGGAGACACAACTACTCTTGCCGATCCCACAGTGGTGGACGATCTGGTCAAGAACAGGGTATAACAGAGAAAACGGCGCTGCCCGCAAAGCAGCGCCGTTTTTTTATCTATAAAAACAGAGGGATATTTTCTAATTTTCAGGAGGAGAAGGTACAAAATGGCTGAAGCGAAAGTTTTCGGGATGCCTGCTGAGAAGGGCAGGTGGATCTTCGTTGTATTGGGTTTCGTCATCAATCTTTGCCTTGGCAGTGTTTATGCATATAGCGTATTTAATGTCCCTGTCAGAAACCTGTTCAATATCGGAGCATTTGATAGCGGATTACCCTTCATGGTATTCCTCGCATTTTTTGCTGGTATTTTCCCGTTCAGCGGCAGGTTGCTGGAAAAAGTTGGACCCAGGAAGCTGGGCATTATCGGCGGCGTCATCGTCGGACTGGGATGGATTCTTTCCGGTATTCTACCGTCGATGATACCAAGCATCTGGACACTGATTATTACGTATGGAGTTATCGCGGGATCGGGCGTCGGCCTTGCCTATAGCGGCCCTATTCAGGTTGCTACCAGGTGGTTTCCCGATAAGAAAGGTCTGGCGGTAGGTTTAACTGTGGCCGGTTTTGGCGGGTCGCCTTTCGTCAGCGCCTATGTGGCAAAAGCACTCATTGATTCCGTAACTGTTTTACCCACGTTCCTTTATCTCGGCATCGCATTTCTACTTTTAATTATCTTGCTGTCCATCCCTTTGAAGTTCCCTGTAGCGGATTGGAAACCTGCCGGATGGACTCCTAAAGCAGGTGCCGCGGTTGCTTCTGCTGATTATGATAGTTCCCAAATGGCAAAGACATCCTCATTCTGGGGTCTTTTTATCTGTTTCACTATAGGTTCGCTGGCAGGCTTGATGGCTATAAGTATATCCAGTCCTGTCGCAACAGGAATCATTAAACTTGACTCTGCAGTTGCGGCAGTTTTGGTCTCCGTGTTTGCCATATTCAATGGTGGTGGTAGACCATTGTTCGGTTGGATAACGGACAGGATAACGCCGAGATATGCGGCAATCCTGTCTTTTGTAATTATCCTTTTGGCGTCTATCGGAATGATGTTTGCCGGTCCGGGTACCACGGTCCTCTATGTGATCTGTTTCGCAGGATTCTGGCTGTGCTTGGGCGGTTGGCTGGCAATTGCGCCAACCTCTACGGCCACTTTCTTCGGGATTAAATTTAATGCCCGGAATTATGGCATTATGCTGCTGGCCTATGGCATCGGCGCCATTCTGGCCAATTTCATTTCCGGTTTTGCCAGCGACCTGTTCGGCTCATATCTCAGGGCCTTTATTCCGGTCGGTGTACTGGCCTTTGCAGGTCTTTTTATTGCATTCTTCCTGATGAAGCCACCGAAGAAAATAAGTTAGCTGAGCTATCACTAAATAAGATGTCTAAGTGGGCGGCAGGCGTGAAGCCTGCCGCCC
>JAFGHL010000126.1 GCA_016930155.1 Dehalococcoidia bacterium
ATTTTTCACTTTTTAGTTATGTTCAGGAACAACTGTTGGCAAATTGTATTCTTGACCTATGTCATTGTCAAGATACCGTACAACAGATACCGTGCAAAAGCCTGTAGTTATCTTGAAATCAGTACAACTTCGGTCTAAAATGATTTACCAGAGGCAAGTTAAATTTGTGGAGGATAACAGTAATGAACAAGTGCCGGATAACCATGTTAATAGTCTCTTCTGTCCTGATTATTTCGTTTCTCGCCTGCGCACCGGCAGCCACGCAGCCGACACCGCCGGCTCCCGAGCCCGTCATGGTAACGGTAACCTGTGATCAGTTCTCCAAGGAAGCTCATATCGTCCAAGAGGCCACTGCCGCTGTGGGTTCAACTATCACCGTCACCCTTTGCTCCAACCCTACCACCGGCTTTTCTTGGGGCGAGCAAGCCAAAATCAGCGATACAGCGGTATTGAAACAAACATCACAAAAAATGGTAGCGGCTACCACGGGCATGGTCGGCGCACCGGGCAATCAAGAATGGACGTTCGAGGCTTTAAAGGCGGGATCCGGCACGGCCTCTTTCTCATACAGCCGACCTTGGGAGGGTGGTGAGAAGGATGTGCAGACGTTTAAGCTGCATGTGACTGTGCAGTAGCGCCCTTACTTCTTGAAATTGAAGGTGTAAGAGCAGGCCACGATCATGGCCGCTGCGAACCCCATAAGCAGAATAATTTCTATATAGACCGGCAGCGCTGTAGCCGTCCCGGGTGATGTTGCCCAGCGCAGCAGGTCTACTCCATATGTCAACGGATTAAAATAGCCGAATACCCGCAGCCAGTTGGGAGCTGCAGAGATGGGGAAAAGGGCGCCGCTGGTGAAAAACATCGGCATGATCACCAGGCTCATTATAAAGTTAAATCCCTCCATGCTGTTCATCAGGGATGCCAGCAGCAATCCCACGCAGACCAGACCGATAGCCAGCAGTATCATGATGGGGATCAATAGAAATATGGATTGGGGGGATAGACTGATCCCTATGAGAAACGAGAGGGGCAGCAGGATGAACCCCTGTATCAACGCGCTGGTGCCGCTGCCCAGGGCCTTGCCAATGACTATGGAGGTGCGAGAAACCGGCGCCACCATGATCTCCTTGAGAAAGCCGAATTCCCTGTCCCAGATAATGGAAACCCCCGACCATACCGAGGTGAAAAGCAACGTCATGCCCAGTATGCCGGGAAATATGAATACCTGGTAGTTGTCCACACCCGGCAGTTCCACATTCCGCATGCCGCTGCCGAAGACCAGCAGCCACATCACCGGCAGGATCAGCGAAGATACAATGCGCGACTTCTCTCTCCAGTATCGCAGCACTTCACGGTACCATAGTGCGCCTATTTTTCGTAGCTCGCTCATCTCATCCTGCCTATGGCCCGCATCGCTTTCCTCATCTCATTTTCCGCCTCTTCGGTACGTATCTCTTTTCCTGTGTAATGCAGGAAAACATCATTGAGCGTCGGTTTATGTATTGATACGGATTTGAGCTCGATGCCGGCGGCTGATGCCAGTTCCACGATTACCGGCACATTTTTCTCGGCTTCGGACAGATGAAGGCGCACGGCGCTGTCAACCACTTCGGCCTGGTGATTCAGGTTGATCTCTTTGATGCGGTCCAGAAAATCAGCCGGTTTGGAGGTTATAACAGTGACCACGTCGCCCTGCAGAGCTCCAATCAGATTAGCGGGAGTATCCACTATTTTGATTCTGCCGGAATCGATGATACCCACCCTACTGCAGAGGCGTTCAGCCTCCTCCATATAATGTGTGGTAAGTATAACCGTGATGTCTGATTGCCTGGCCAACTCCTCAATGTGCGACCACAAATGCTCGCGTGTTTGAGGATCCAGCCCGAGCGTTGGCTCATCGAGAAAAAGTACTCCGGGGCTGTGCAGGAGCCCCCTTGCCAGCTCCAGCCTCCGCCGCATGCCTCCCGAGTATGTCTTCATGGGCGAATCGGCGCGCTCTGTTAGCCCCACCAGATCCAGCAGTTCGTTGATCCTTTTCCTGGCGTGCTGCTTGCCGATGTCATAGAGCGTGGCATGCAGCATCATGTTTTCACGGCCTGTCAGGCGGTCGTCGATGCTGGGGTCCTGGAAAACGATACCTATGCTACGGCGTACCTTCCCCGCCTGCCTGCGGATGTCGAAACCATTGACCAGCGCCGTTCCCGATGTGGGAGAGTTGACGGTGCACAGCATGGATATGGCCGTGGTTTTGCCCGCGCCATTTGGCCCCAGCAGGCCGAACACTTCCCCCGGTGCGATTTTCAGGTCCAGGCTGTCCAGCGCCAGGATTTTACCGTACCTCTTGGTCAGTGAGAATGTCTCAATGGCATAAAGGTATTTCATTGTAATGGCTGCATACAATTATAAGACTGAGCACAGTGAGGATGAAATCACATTGCCTGATGATAACAGTGTTTGAATAAAAGGTATCTGCTGAAATCAGGCCAAAGACTTCAAGTTGTCGGCGAATTTATTCAGGTACCCGTCAGCCGGCAGTATGGAAGAAAGCACCCTGGCTGCCAGTGAGAGTGACTGCTCCGTCGGCAGGCAGTATTGCATGGCAAGAAAACGCTGACGGAGACCCTTGACCTTGTCCTTCACCGGAGAATTCGATTTAACACACTCGCTCAGGTACTCAGCCAGTTGTTCAAAGTCTGCTTCCTTCATCCCGAAGCGCGTCATCTCCTGCACTCCCATCCTGATGCCGCTGGATTCTATGAAGCTGTCATCGTCCGGCAGCGCCTGATAATTGGTAATAATATTGTTATCCTCCAGTCTGCGGGCGATGTCCTCTCCCAGTCCGTACTTCCTCACACGTATCAGCACCTGATGAGTCTCTGTGAATCCATCTTTGGCATCACCTTCAACTGCTATGCTACGCGAATTCAATGCCCTGGCGAAAGCCCGGGCGTTCTTGATCACCTGTGCCTGATAATCCTGTTTGAACTGGTTCATCTCGTAGGTCGCCATAAGTAGTCCCAGCAGTGTGCCCAGATGATGGTTGCTGGTCGAGCCGGGGAAGGCCCTGCTCTTGATCTCAATCCAGAGCTTCTCCAGGCCGGTTCCGCCAACCATGTTGCCGGCGACCACGCCACGTTGCGGGCCGAAAAAGGTTTTATGGGTGCTTCCCGTGACAACATCGGCTCCCTCGCTGAACGGAGCCTGGAACGCTCCGTAAAGGCCCAGGACATGGGCCATATCGAACATCAGAATGGGGTGGGGATTCATCCGGCTGACGAGTTCGGATACAAATTTAACAGGCTCTCCGTATAAAAACATACTCTTGCCGAAGATGATCAGCTCCGGTTTGACAGATTCAATCATGTCCGCGAGTTTAGCGGTGTCGGCTTTGTAGGGGTTATCTTTGAGCACAGGGAAATGATATACGTTCTCCTTGCCCGTCTCCGGATTGTCAGCTACGAAGTTAAACAGGGCGCCCATCGGCTGTGCGCTGAGGTGACCGCCTTTATTCAGATCGTTGTTGATGACAGCGCGCATTTTCCTCAGCGGCTGGCTGGTCGGCTTCTCCCTGTTGAGGTATTTAACTATTCCTTTGAAAACCACCTCGTTAGCCATGTTACCGCTGACCGGGCGCAGCTCAATATTGGTGCAGCCGAAATACTGCTGCAGCTCTTTTCTCAGTTCCTCTTCAACATCCCGGATGAAATCCGTGGCTTGGTAAAAATATATCTCCCTGCCTTTCATAGTCCTGTGTTCGGCATATCGCCCGACAGGATCAGATATTTCACAGAGCTTTACCAGCAGGCTGGGTGAAGATTCGGACGGTATAAGGTTCATGCATTCCCGTTGCCGCCACAGGTTGTTGTCGATCGTTCTGCTGACAAGCTTCTCTATCTTGTTTTGAAAATCAGACATGTTATACCTCGGTGGATATTTGTATAAAGCATACATTAAGCGATCAGGATTTAACAAACTCAATTTGCGAAAACATGCCGCCGTATTTATCATATATACGTTTACATCACTTGTTTGACCGGAGAGAAAGAATTGAAGACACGTAGCGCCGTCCATTATTTTGCGCTTTTTTCGATGCTTGCATTTTTGACTGTCGGTGGAGCTTGCGCCTCGGCAGAAACCACGAATCTCAATACGCCCTTGATTTCATCACTGGTAGCCGAACATACCCATGTATATCCGCTGGGCAATACCAAGATCACATGTTCGGCTGTCAGCCCGCAGGATCTGCCATTGAACTACCATTGGGTTTGCACCGACGGCGCCATTGCAGGCAGCGGTCCGTCTATCATTTATGAGGCGCCCAGGACTTATGGTGATTTTCATATAATGGTTACTGTGGATGACGGTCAGGGAAATAAAGCCAGCCAGACTTTGAAGGTTACCGTAATTGTGCGCGATCCCTCCAAGTGCTGCAGGTGATGGATGATATGCGTTTAAGCAACGGGCTGATTTTTGTATTATTGATAATGCTTCTCTGCGTTATGGCCTGCAGTCCTGTTAATGCCGTAAAAATAATCGAGCACGAAATAGTCGTGGCCGAATTTACAGCGGATGTATCGCAAAGCACCGCCACCGTCGAAGGCCGGGCACAAAATACGCTGCTGTGGCCGCTGGACAACTGCAAAATTTGCGTTACCTTTTACGACTACGCGGGCAATAGCCTGGGTCTTTTATCGGATAGTATTGAACGGCTGGAGCCAAGGCAGGTTTGGAGTTTCAGTGTGGTCCTCAGGGGTGGCGATGTCTGGCATGTGGCACGATACGACATATCCGTATGTGACTGATTGAAAGCAGAGTCCCTTATTTTGTGAGCGTGGAAGTTGTGAATAAGCATTGTCGCTGGCTTATCTGTCTGGTTATCTTGCCGGCCATCATATTCGCGGGATGTTCCGGCAGCAGCGGGCTTCAGATCATGAGTCACGATCTCACGGTAAGACAATTTACGGGAGACTTGAATTCAGTAAAAAGCATGGCAGTTGTCACCGGCGCTGTAAAAAATATCGATAGTCTACCTCTGACTGACTGTAATATCAGCGTCCGCTACCTCGATGCTGATAAAAATTTAATCGGAGTTTCTTCTGCCTACAGGCAGTCCTTGCAGCCCGGGGAAGTGTGGAATTTCACCGTTCAACTGACCGCGCCGGACGCATGGAAGGTGCGCAGCTACGAAATCAGCAGCACCAGCCGCTGACAGCGCTTTTCTTTAAACATAGCGGTTGCTATAATTCTGGTACTGTTAAGAGCGGAGGTTTGAGCGTTATATGAAGAACTTCGTCTATGTGTTTCTGCTAGTATCAAGCGTATTTCTGATCACCACAGGGATGTTTTCATGCTCACAGGCAGCATCGCCCCCGGCGGGGCAACAGCTGACTATACAAAGTCTGAATCCTGTTCAAAATCAGGTTCTTCCGGGAGCAACTGTGGTAATAGAGAGCTCTGTGATCAACCCCACCAGCAGTTCGCTCACTTATAAATGGTCGGCCAGTGGTGGTGGATTCGGAGGATCGGGACAGAACAATATCTGGCAGGCGCCGTCGCAGGTTGGTGTATATGAGATAACTCTGGTTGTCGAGGACGGCAAAGGAGGTTATGCTCAATCCAAAACCTCGATTACTGTATCGAGCAACCGGTCGCCAGCGATCACGAGTTTGTCTGCATCGCCTGTGAACGTGACTCCGGGCGGAAGCACTATTATTACATGCGTGGCCAATGATCCTGACGGGGACATCATCCGATATAGCTGGAGCGCCGGGGACGGCACTATTTCGGGCACGGGTAATCGGGTATCCTGGATATCGCCCAATAAGAACGGCGATATCAGCATCAGCTGTACGGTCAGCGATGGCAAAGGCGCCGAATCCAGACAGACGATTTTAGTAAACGTCTCACCGTCGAGCAGCGAGATCACCCTTAAACAGGTCAGGCAGGAAAGCGGGACCGTATCTTCCACCGGCGATAAGGATACCACCAGGTACAGGGCGGGCGATGATGCGGCGAATTTGACTTACCGGGCATTTTTCAGCTTCGATATATTCGGCCTCAATAAAACCAATGTCAGACAGGCCATACTTAAATTTGGATCGAGTACAATAGTCGGCGATCCCTTCAATGCTCTGGGAGGGTTGCGCCTGTGGAAGGTCAACTATGGCGAGGGACTGCCCGACTATAACGTCACCGGGGACAATTTCTATTCGGCCAGCGCCCTCCTGACATCCACACCTAAAGAGATAGACGTCACCAATGAAATCAAGAGCCTGGTTGCCGCAGGGGCCAACAGGCTGCAACTGGAAGCCCTTTTCTACAGGCAGAGCAACGGCAATGATTCCATAGACTATGTCGAATGGCCGGAGGTCAGTCTGCTTATCACATTTGCTCCGTAACAGAAATCAATTAATCAGGAGGTTATATATGAGGAACAAGAGGGTTATTTATGCACTGGTACTTACGGCGGTTATGATACTGACGGTAGTCGCAGCCTGCGCCCAGCCGGCCGCCACGCCCACGCAGGAGACGCCCGCAGGCAATATGCCCCCGGTCATAGCCAGCCTTACCGCCGCGCAAAACCAGACATATCCCGGTGGTACGGTAAATGTACAGAGCGTGGTATCCGATCCCAACGGCGATATGATCAATTTCAACTGGACGGCCACGGGTGGCGAATTTGTTGAGAACGGCAGGGCCAACACCGCCTGGCGTGCTCCCAAGGGTTATGGCACCTACGAGATAAAGCTTACGGTCGATGACGGCAAAGGCGGGTCGGCCCAGGCCACGGTGTCCATTACTGTAAGCGCCAACCACGCCCCTTCTATTACAGGCCTAACGGCTGATCCTGCCGCGCTGCAACCTTCGTCTACAGCCACTCTCACCTGCATCGCCAGCGATCAGGACGGAGACGTGGTTCAGTACAATTGGGAGGCCAGAGACGGCACCTTGAGCGGCATCGGTAATAAGGTATCCTGGACAGCGCCCAATAAATCAGGCAATTACGGCGTTACCGTGGTGGTTAGCGATGGGAAGGGCGCCGAGACCAGACAGGAGATCATGATAGCGGTATCAGCTCCCAGCGCTGTGCAGACATTCACCCTGGTACCCAAGGAGAGCGGTACAGTCACATCCGAGGGCGACAGGGACTATAGCATGTACAGGGCGGGAGATGATGAGAAGAACATAGGCTATCGGGCTTTCTTCAGTTACAATATTTTCCCGTTGATGGGCATGGAAATAAAACAGGCCAAACTCAAGTTTATCGACGGAAGAGTGGTGGGTGATGATCCATTCGATACGGTCACCGGAGTGGGCGGATTCCAGATCATGCGCATTTCATATGGCACCACTCTGCCCAAGTTCGGTACCGTTGATGGCTCACCATTCCAGCGATCGGAAGCTTATCTGAACAAGCCGATAGTGGAAGTGGATGTGACTCCCGAGCTGGTCACAGCCGTGGACAACAGGCTGGAACGTTTTCAGGCGGAAGCGGCTTTTATGAAACGTACTACTAATGGCAATAGCGTCGCACAGTATATACAGTGGTCGGACGCCGTGCTGGAGGTTACCGCTGCGCCTAAATAAACCCGTGCAGCCAGATAAAACGAAGGAACCGGGGGGCGGCCTTAGAGCCGCCCCCCTTTCCTGGTTTTGACTTGTTTTTAATCCAGTGCTAC
This sequence comes from Dehalococcoidia bacterium, assembly GCA_016930155.1. Classification (GTDB taxonomy): domain Bacteria; phylum Chloroflexota; class Dehalococcoidia; order GIF9; family UBA5629; genus CAIMUM01. Next base: position 7,683 of record JAFGHL010000126.1, read on the forward strand.
AGTATATAGTAAATTAGCAGTCTAAAGTGGAGAGTGCTAAAAATGAGCAAGGCTGCTTATAAAAGACGAGACGCTGTATTAAAAATAATAGTCAGTGAATATATTGCTACCGCCACCCCGGTGGCGTCGGAAGCTATTCTGCGTCATCATAGCCTTGGCGTGAGCCCGGCCACGATCAGGAATGACATGGCCTCCCTCGAGGATGACGGATATATAACGCGGCCTTATACGTCTGCGGGCAGCGTTCCGCTGGATAAAGGCTATAGATTCTATGTAGAAAACATTTCGGGTCACCTGGATCTTTCCAGCGAAGAACAGAAACGCATCAGGCGTCTGCTGGATGCGGCTGTTGACGAATATGACAGGTTGCTTAAGGTGGCTGCCGGCGTGATGGCGCGCCTGGTGGGAAATGCTGCCATAGTAACCTTCCCCAAATCTGCCGAGTGCCGGTATAAACACATCGAGCTGGTCTCCATGCAGCAATATATCGCCATGATGGTGCTGATACTGGGCAATGCCGTGTTGAGGCGGCAGACTATTAAATTTACAGAGCCGGTTGAACAATCTCAGTTGAGCGAGTCTTCCGTTAAGTTTAACCGGGAATACGCTGGCAAGACGCGCGGCCAGATCGCAGCCGGGAAGATGGAGATGACCCCGCTGGAGAAGAAGATATCCGATGCCATCAAAGAAGTCATGTCCAGCGAAGATGCCATTGAATACGAGACGCCATACTATGACGGATTGCGGCTGATGCTGGAACAACCGGAGTTTATTCAGCGTGAGCGTATGTTGGGCGTGCTTGAACTGATGGAAGCCAAGGGCTGGTTGAGAAACGTAATCGACTGGCAGGTCACGGATGAGGGGGTCAAGGTAATCATTGGCGAAGAAAATCGCGAATCCTCTCTGCGCGACCTCAGCCTTGTATTCAGCAATTACGGCGTGCCTGACCAGGTGCAGGGGGCGGTAGGAATTATCGGCCCCAAGAGGATGGACTACTCCAAGGCCATCTCCACCGTGAACTATATTTCAGGTCTGCTGAGCGAGCTGGTTGCCAGAGTCTGCCGCGATGAAAGCCGGTAATAGAATCAGGAGGTTATTTTGGCAGAGGAACCCGTTTCACAGGAGCAGGATACTATCGATGAACTGAAAAAAGCCCTGACAGAGGCAGAGGAAAAGGCCAGTACCTACCTGGCCGATGCCCAAAGGGAGAGGGCCGACTATCAGAACCTCAAGAAAAGGACAGAACAGGAGAAACAGGAATATCAAGCATGGTCTAATGCTGAGATGGTGAAACAGCTGCTGCCTGTTATAGACGATATGGAACGCGCTTTTAATATGGTTGATCCCAAGTTTAAAGACTCGACCTGGGTTGAAGGCTTCAGGATCATTCAACGAAATCTGCAGGATATACTGAGGACCCACGGCTGTACGGCAATCGAGTGCGTGGGACAGGCGTTCGACCCCAGTTTTCATGAGGCGATTGCCTATGAGGATGGGGACGAGGGCATCATAGTCTCCGAGCACCGGAAAGGCTATACCATCAAAGATAAGGTGCTCAGGGCCTCGCAGGTAACAGTCGGTAAAGGGAATAATACCGGGGCAGGTTCCGATAATAAATGCCCCGATGATGAATTGACTCAATAAACTGAATAAATGGAGTATCAGTAAATAAAAATCTTAAGACATCAGGAGGATAAAATGGGTAGAACAGTTGGTATAGATCTTGGAACAACCTTCAGCCTTGTGGCAACAATGGAGGGCGGAGAGCCGGTAATCATCACCAACCGCGAGGGCGAGCGTTTAACACCGTCGGTGGTAGCAGTGGATAAAAAAGGTGAACGGCTGGTAGGCTTGCTTGCCAAGCGGCAGGCGATTACCAATCCGGAGAATACCATCTTCAGCATTAAACGTTTGATGGGTCGCAAATACAAGGATCCCGAGGTTCAAAACGATATAAAAAGGCTGCCTTACAAAATCGTGGAGGCGTCCAATGGCGATGCCAAGGTTGTCATGGGCGGCAAAGAGTACAGTCCTGCGGAGATATCAGCCATGATCCTGCAGAAGCTAAAACTGGACGCCGAAGCTTTCCTTGGCGACAAAGTTACCGATGCCGTGATCACGGTTCCGGCCTATTTCAACGACAGCCAGAGGCAGGCTACCAAGGATGCCGGCACGATCGCCGGTCTCAACGTTATACGCATAGTCAATGAGCCCACGGCGTCGGCGCTGGCTTATGGCCTTGACAAGAAGAAAGAGGAGATGATCGCGGTTTACGACCTGGGCGGGGGAACGTTCGATATATCTATCCTGGAGCTTGGCGACGGCACCTTCCAGGTCAAGTCTACCAATGGTGATACGCATCTCGGCGGCGACGATATCGACCTGAAAGTGATGGACTGGCTGACCGACGAGTTTAAAAAGGAGCAGGGAATCGATCTCCGGCAGGACAGGATGGCCCTGCAACGTTTGAAGGATGCTGCGGAGAAGGCCAAGAGGGAGCTCTCAACGACCGGGCAAACAGAGATCAACCTCCCCTTTATCACCGCCGACGCTTCCGGGCCCAAGCACCTTAATATCACATTGACCCGCGCCAAGCTGGAGCAGCTGGCTGCTGACCTGCTGGAGAAAAGCATTGAACCGTGTAAGAAAGCCCTGTCGGATGCAGGCCTTACGGCCGCACAGGTTACCGATGTTATACTGGTTGGCGGCCAGACCAGGATGCCCAGGGTACAGGAGATCGTGCGCCAGTTCTTCGGCAAGGAGCCTATCAAGGGTATCAATCCGGACGAAGCTGTGGCGCTGGGCGCGGCCATACAGGGTGGCGTGCTCAAAGGCGACGTCAAAGACATCCTGTTGCTCGATGTAACCCCGCTGACACTCGGCATAGAGACGCTGGGTGGCGTGATGACTCCTCTTATCCCCAGGAACACAACCATACCGACTTCCAAGAGCCAGGTGTTCAGCACCGCCGCCGACAATCAACCGAGCGTGGAGATTCATGTGCTGCAGGGTGAACGTCCCATGGCAGGCGACAATAAGACCCTCGGCAGGTTTATCCTCGACGGTATCCTGCCTGCGCCCCGCGGTGTGCCTCAGGTAGAGGTCACCTTTGATCTCGATGCCAACGGCATCCTCAATGTCCGCGCTCAGGATAAGGGCACCGGCAAGGAACAGAAGATCACCATTACAGCATCCAGCGGTCTGAGCAAGGATGAAGTGGAAAAGATGCGCCGCGAGGCCGAGGCTCATGCTGCCGACGATACGCGTAAGAAGGAGGAGGTTGAGACCAAGAATATAGCTGAAGCGACTGTGTACTCCGCCGAGAAGACCATACGCGAATACGGCGATAAAATACCCGCCGACCTTAAGAGCGAGGTGGAAGGTAAGATCGCGGCTACAAGGTCGGCTCTGCAGGGTACGGATATCAGCTACATAAAAAGCTCCCTTCAGGCGCTCAACGAATCCATGCAAAAAATCGGGGCTGCCGTCTATCAGAAGACCTCGCCGCCGCCCGGCGGAGGGGAAGGCCCACAGGATACCGGCGCACCTCCTCCACCGGGGGATGACGGGACCGTGGAAGGCGAGTTCCGCGAGGTATAAGCAGTAAGTTAGTTGTAAAGGCGGTGGATATTAATATCCACCGCCTTTTTTTATCGTTCACCGGTCATTGTGCTGCTTTGCGTTTAATTGACACTCCAAAGCAAAAGCTTATAATATGTGGAACATTATTGATACGGGAGGTTTACACCTGATGGCAAGCAAGCATTTCACGATGAGCACCGTAGCCAAGGCCGTTCTCGCAATCATTGCCGGTGTTTTATGTATATTCTGGTTCGATATGGCGCGCTGGATTATCGGTATCTTTCTTATCGTTTGGGGTATACTGGCGCTGGTAGATCGCTAATACCGTAAACAAAGATTGGCCGAATAGAATTCCCGCAGTCCGGCTAACATCTGTATTCAGATGTGTGAGGTGAGTAGTGTTATACTGCGGCACCTGTGGCTTCAGCTATAAAGACTGGGTGGGCGTTTATTATCCTGAGGATATGCCCGCCAAAAGCTGGTTGAGCTATTATGCCCGGGAGTTCAACTCGCTGGAGCTGAACTCCACATATTACGCCTTGCCCGGCCTTGCAACTATGCAATCTCTCGTCGCCAAAACAGGCGAGGGATTTCTTTTCTCAGTGAAGGCAAATCAGGAGATGACCCACGTGCGCCGGCAGGGGGAGGAAGCCAGCCGCGCTTTTATACGCATATTACAGCCGCTGGTGACCGCCGGCAAGCTGGGATGTGTGCTGGCACAGTTCCCCTACAGCTTCGGCTGTAATGCCGCCAACCGCGATTATCTGCAGAGGCTGGGCGACTGGCTGCAGGGGTATCCGCTGGTCATAGAGTTTCGCAATTCTGCCTGGCTTAATAATGAGACGCGCAGCTGGCTGACGGCCCGCGATATCGGGTTCTGCTGCGTGGACGAGCCGGAACTGCCAAAGCTCATGCCTCCCGTGGCTGAAGTGACCGGCCAGACGGGATATATCCGGTTTCACGGCAGAAACGCCGCCAAATGGTGGCGGCACGAGCAGGCCTGGGAGCGCTATGATTATGCTTACAGCCTCAGCGAGCTTGAGCAGTGGCTCCCCAGAATACAGCTGATCAGCAGTAAGGCTGGGAACACCTTTATCTTTGCCAATAATCACTGGCGGGCGCAGGCTGTTGATACCATCAGGCAGGTACGCTCCATGCTCGACCAGCTTGTCATATGAATTTTTGTAATATAGAATACTTCTTTGTACGGATTCGGCGCCGGCGCCGGCTTTGTATCGTAGATTCTGGAATTGGAGAATAATTGCAGCAGCATACCATTTCGCAAAAACGCATCAAATGGTGGTACGCCCTTATCTTCATCTCTATCATAGCTGCAGTATTGATACTGGATATCGTCACCAAGGAGTGGATCCGCGCCAGCCTGCCGCCGGGAGGAGCTTTGCCGGAGGTCGGGCCTGTAACCATCGTAAATGTACAGAATACCGGGTCAGCCTTCGGCCTGTTCACCAACCAGGCTTTTCTGCTCAGCATAGTCGCCATAGCCGGCCTGGTTGTGGTGCTGCTCTTTTTCCGATACCTCGCTGAGCTTGGTTTCATGGGAGGGCTGGCGCTGAGCCTCATCTTTGCCGGGGCGCTGGGCAATCTCATCGACAGGCTTAGATTCGGCCGTGTAACGGATTTCATCTATGTCAGGCTCTGGGACAATGTCTACTGGCCTGCATTTAATGTCGCTGACTCAGCCATAACGGCCGGGGCCATCCTGCTTGCATTCGTCGCCCTGGTTAACTTGGGGAAGAAACATGAGCCAAAGCAGGGAAGCGCAAAAAAGGACGTTTGAGGCCGGCATCGACGATATCCGGCTGGACAAATTCCTTGCCTCAGCCCTGCCCGATCTAACGCGTTCTCACATACAGAAATTGATCAAGTCCGGTCACGTTATTGTAAACGGCTGTCAGGCCAGCCCTGCGCGCCGACTTAAATTCTGCGATCTCATCGATATCTCAATTCCTCCGCCCGCGATATCCAAACTCGAGCCCGAGGACATCGACCTTGACGTCATTTATGAAGATCCTGAAATAGCGGTCATCAACAAACCGGCCGGCTTGACCGTCTATCCAGCCCCGGGTCATGCCGGACATACGCTGGTCAACGCTCTTCTGCAACGTTTTCCCGACCTTGCCAGTTTCGGAGATTCGAAGCGTCCAGGCATCGTGCACCGCTTGGACAAGGATACTTCCGGGCTGATCGTTATAGCCAGAAACGAGAAGGCGCGGCTGGATTTGGTCGACCAGTTCAGGTCGCGGTCGGTGAAGAAAGACTATTTGGTTCTGGTGCAGGGTAAGCTTGAGCCCGAACGGGGCGCCATCGAAGCTCCCATCGGCAGGGATCCGGCCGATCGCAAGAGGATGGCGGTGGTGACCATAGGCAGGGCGGCCAGAACCGATTATCGCGTGTTGCGCTATTTAAAGAACTGTACGCTGGCCGAGGTACGTATTAAGACCGGCCGGACACATCAGATCAGGGTGCACATGTCCGCCATCGGCCATCCTGTAGCGGGGGATAAAAAATACGGGAGGTCTTTCATCCCGGCTCGCCAGTTCCTGCACGCCTGCTATCTCGAGATCAGGCTGCCCGGCAGCGGGCAGATACGCTCCTTCTCCTGCCCTCTGCCGGCTGATCTGGAGCAGGTGCTCAAGTCACTGGATAAGGGGAAGGTTTGAGACGTGTTGCTATTTAGCCAGATGGTATGTTAAATTAAACTCAAAAGCGAGGTTTCAAAATGAGACCACAGGATAAATACGGACAGCCAAGGAAGGACCCCTATAGCGGGCAGGGTGATGTGTACAGCCAGATAGCGAGCAATCCGGCGGCCGGCGCTGAGGACTTCAGCACCTTTGAAGTTGACGCCGCCAACAGGCGAAACGAGCTGCTTTTCAATATCACAACTCAGATCGAAGAAACGCGCGGCAAGCTCAAGCAGGCTGAACAGCTGGTTGAGCGCCTTCGCCAGAACCTGCGGGAATACGAGGAAATGTATAAGACCCTCACCAAGGGCAAGTCGAAAGAGAAGTAAGATTAAAAATAAGGCGCGCCGCTTGATCGGTCCCATCCTCAGATGCTGGCAGGTGACAGGGTTTCGGATACCGGTCTTCTGCTGATAAAGATAGTCCCCGATAGGAGTCAGCTTTGCAAGAGAAACCCAAAGATTATGCCCTCGAGTACGCAGGTTTCTGGATCAGGCTGGCTGCTGCGCTGATAGATTTCTTGATATTAATAGCAGGTTTATATATTTTGTACTGCGTCATATCCCAATCCTTTTTCTGGATATTTCCCAACGTGCCGGGCGTTATTGCGACTTTCGGAAGCATCGCTGCCGGCGCGCCGCTGTCGACGGGCGCCATATGGCTTTCCGCCACCCTGCTGCTGGCCCTGCTGGTGGCCAACACCATCTATTTTGTGGCCTGCGCTGCAGCCTCGGGTCAGACGGTGGGCAAGCTCAGCCTGGGCATTAAAATAATCCGCACGGACAGCTCTCCGCTGGACCTGCGCTACTCGTTCATCCGCTTTCTCGGCGGCATGCTCTGCGTGGCAACACTGGGCATAGGCTTCATCGTTATCGCTTTTGACAGCCATAAACAGGGGATGCACGATAAAATGGCCGACACTTATGTGGTGAAGCTGCCGGTCAAACAGGTCGTATACAACCAGTCGCTGGCCCGAGGAGGTATCAGGTAATATGGAGGCTCCGGTAAGGGTGCGCTTTGCGCCCAGCCCCACGGGATACCCGCACCTGGGCAACGTACGGACCGCGCTTTTTAACTGGCTCTTCGCGCGCCACACAGGCGGTACCTTCATCCTGCGCATCGAGGACACCGACCAGGCACGCAAGGTTGAGGGCGCAGTGGAGATCATTCTTAATAGTCTGCAATGGCTGGGGATGGACTGGGACGAAGGTCCCTTTTACCAGTCCCAGCGTCTGGATATGTACCGTGAATATGTGGAAAAGCTTGTAAGCGAGGGCAAGGCTTACTACTGCTACTGCTCTTCGCAGCGGCTCGATGCCATGCGGCAGGAGCAGATCAGGCTCAAGCAGCCGCCCGGCTACGACAGGCACTGCCGGGATCTCGGACACGGTAAAACCTCAGAGGCTGATCCCGCTATTGCTCCCGTAATTCGCTTTAAATCACCCCTGGAGGGAAGGACGGCGATAACCGACCTGATCAGGGGAGAAGTGGTATTTGAAAACAGCACGCTGGACGATTATGTGTTGCTGAAATCAGATGGGTACCCCACGTATCATCTGGCCAATATTGTTGACGACCACCAGATGCAGATCTCGCATGTCATGCGGGCCGAAGAGTGGCTTTCCAGCACACCCAGGCACGTGCTGCTGTATGAGGCGTTTGGATGGCAGCCTCCAAGATTTGCTCATCTTCCTATGATACTTGGTCCGGATAAGTCAAAGCTGAGTAAACGGCACGGCGCCACATCCATAGATGAGTACCGGGACCGGGGATATCTACCCGAGGCCATGATAAACTTTCTCTCGTTGCTGGGATGGTCGCTTGACGATAAAACGGAGATAATGACACGCGATGAAATTGTCCGGAATTTCACTATCGAGCGGGTCAGCAAGACTGCGGCAGTCTTTAATCTAACCAAGCTGGACTGGATGAACGGAGTATATATACGCAACCTGACCCAGCAGGAGTTCAGCAGGAGGTGTTTGCCCTTTGTCGAGCGGGCGCTTCCCGCAGAGGTGAAAAGGCCTGTGGACGCGGAGTACCTGAAAAAGATAGCCCCGCTGGTGCAGGAAAGGGCCAAATTGCTCTCTGAAGTGCCGTCCCTGGTGGATTTTTTCTTTATCGACGGGCTGGAATATGACGACAGCCTGCTGCAGGGCAAGCTGGAGAAAGGCCAGGCCGGCGAAGCGCTTGAGCAAGCACTTAATGCGCTGGATAATATACGAGAATGGAATGCCGGCGACCTTGAGACAGCGGTCAGGCCGCTGGCAGACGGGCTCGGCCTCAAGGCCGGCCCCTTTTTCGGCGTGCTGCGCGTGGCTGTTACCGGCCGAACTGCCTCGCCGCCCCTCTTTGAGACGATGGAGGTGCTGGGCAGGGATCGCTGCATGACACGTCTGCAGGTGGCGCTGCACAGGCTTCAGCCTGATAAGAAGTAGCACGGCTGATTTCCGTGGGGCAGGTCGCCTGATAGATGACAGTCGGTTTCTACCCCGATTATTAATAATCTTGTCTCGCACATAAAAAGTGTTACAATAAAAAACAGATCTGACCAGCAGCCCAAAAATCAAAAAATGAAAGGAGTCCATTATGGCTTTGAAGACGGCTAACGAGTATATAGAGAGCCTGCGCCGGCTTAATCTCAACCTCTACCTCTTTGGGGAAAAAGTGGGAAATTGGGTTGATAACCCCATCATCAGACCCTCTATCAATGCCATTGCCATGACCTACAAACTTGCCCATGAGCCGGAAAGTAAGGACCTGGCGGTTACAACGTCAATACTCACCAAGGAAAAGGTAAATAGATTTAGTTCTCTTTTCAAAAGCCCGGAGGATATGGTCAGGAAGGTGAAGTTGCAGAGGGAGATGGGACAGAGGACAGCCTGCTGCTTTCAGAGATGTGTGGGCATGGATGCTATTAACGCTGTTTTCAGCACTACCTACGAGATTGATCAAAAGCACGGCACTGATTATCATCAGAGATTTAGACAATGGCTGAGGCATGTTCAGGAGAATGACCTTTGTATTGCTGGTGCGATGACTGATGTCAAGGGACACCGTGGACTGGCGCCAAGCCAACAGCCTGATCCGGACATGTTTGTCCACATCGTGGAGCGAAAAAGTGACGGGATTGTAATCAGGGGGGCAAAGGCTAATATTACGGGGGTTGCCAATTCACACGAGATGCTCATCATGCCCACTCTCAGAATGCGAGAGGGTGACGAGGACTATTCGGTATCTTGTGCCATAGCTACCGATGCTCCGGGGGTGACGCTTATTTACGGCAGGCAATCCTGCGATACGCGCAAGCTGGAGGAAGGGGATATCGACGTGGGCAACTACAACTTTGGCGGGCATGAAGCGCTGACTATTCTGGACAACGTCTTCGTTCCCTGGGAAAGGGTTTTCATGTGCGGTGAGATCGATTTCTCCATCATGCTGGTGGAGAGATTTGCCGGTTATCACCGGCAAAGCTACGGCGGTTGCAAGGCCGGTATTGGAGATGTGCTCATTGGCGCTGCTGCCTCCATAGCTGATTACAACGGTGTGAGGAAAGCTCCCCATATCAGGGAGAAGCTCGGTGAAATGATTCATCTTACGGAAACAATACACGGGTGTGGATTATCCTGTGCTTACGAGGGTTGGAAGACCAAAGCAGGCAATTATCAGTGCGATATACTTTTAGCCAATGTTTGTAAGCACAATGTAACCCGGTTTCCTTATGAGCTCACCCGACTTGCCGAGGATATAGCGGGCGGTATCCTGGTAACCACGCCCTCAGAGAAAGATTTCCGACACCCGGTGTTAGGCAAATATATTGATAAATACTTGCGTGGTGTCCCTGAGGTAACCACTGAGGCCCGCTACCGAATGATAACGCTTATCCATGCCATGAGCTTCGGTCTGACGGCTCCCAGCTATCATACTGAGTCCATGCATGGCGCCGGTTCACCGCAAGCTCAAAAAGTTATGATTGAACGCGAGTCGGATATGGCCTTAAAACAGAGTCTGGCCCGCAGTATCGCCGGCATTGACAAGAGGGAAGACCCTCTTGATGCAGCTTCTAAAGGTGGCTGGAGAAAACCGGTGGAGTGGAATTCTCGCACCTGGCCAAGAAGCGACTAGGAAATGCGCCATCAATCTTGCCAATCAAGCGCAGACGTCATGTTTATTGTGGCGTGCGTGCTAAAACATGGCTAAAACCAGCATTTAACAACCGCCGCGATGACGGGCTTCGCAAACGGGGTCCAGCCGGGCCCACCGCAGGATTACTAAGCCTGGTAGCTCTTGGGCAGGCCCAGTATCCTTTCCCCGATATAAGCCAGGGTCATCTGCTGGGTGACGGGCGCCAGCCTGATCAGATTGATCTCTCGCCACCATCTCTCGACGTCGTATTCAACAGCGTAGCCGTAGCCGCCGTAGACCTGCATAGCCCAGTAAACAGCCTTGATGGCGTGTTCAACCACGATGGCCTTGGCCATATTGGCTGCCGCTCCCACCTCCGCCGAGGGCTTGCCGGCATCATAGGCTACCGATGCCTGCAAATTGAGAAGGCGTGCCGCTTCCAGGCAGGAGTATGACTCGGCCAGGGGGAACTGCAGCGCCTGGTAGCTGCCGATAGGCACGTTATTGAAAACCTTGCGTTCGCGCGCGTATTCCACGGCTTTGCGTATGGCCAGGTGGGCTATGCCCACGCCCAGCGCGGAGAAGCTCATGCGCTCGGGATTCAGCGTATCCAGTACATTGTGCCATCCGCCGTCCAGCGGCGGCATCAGCGCATTCTCCGGGAGCTTGAGGTCGTTGAATGTAACAGTGCAGGAATGGGAGTAGTTGACGGCGTGTTTTGCGATGGGTTCTATCTCTACCGCCTTGTTGGGCAGGTCGGCCAGAAACAGGCTCAAGCCCGAGGTCTTGCTGCCTTTGCTGCCGCAGGGGGACGTGCGGGCTATGATCAGCATACCCTGGGCGCGGTCGGCGCCGCTGATGAAGGTCTTGTTGCCGTTGATGATCCAGTTGTTGCCCTCTTTCCTGGCGGTGGTGCTGATATTCAGCGTATTGGTGCCGGCGTTGGGCTCGGTGAGTGCCATGCAGAATTCGATATCACCTTTGGCCAGCGCCGGCAGGTATTTCTTTTTCTGCTCCGCTGTGCCATGTTTTAAAATGCTGAGGCCGCCGAAGACCTCTGACAAAATCAGATACCACGCGCCCGCCATGCCGCAACCGTACCCGGCCAGATTCTCCATGGCGATGAAGAGATCCGTCGCGCCGTTGCCCGAGCCCCCGTATTCCTCCGGTATGACTATGCCGAGAAAACCAGCATCACATATGGCTTTCCAGAATTCGCTGCCGAATTCGTGCTTCTCTTCCTTTTTCCGCCAGTATTCGGGGCCGAACTCAGTCGCGATCTCCCTGGCGGCGTTGGTGATCATGCGCTGGCTCTCAGTAAGCTCGAAGTCCATAATTACTCAGTCTCCTGCAGATTATTTGCCGATTAACATGCCGGTAGGATCGATATCCTTGCGCAGAATTTCAAGGTCGCGATCCGTCGGTTCAGGGCTTACCTTGTATTTGTCGGGGATAATGAGATCAAAGCTTGAATTATCACGGACCTCTTCGATAGTAACGCCGGGATGGAGCGATATCAGCTTCATGCGGGCGGTCTTTTCATCGAAACCGAAGACCGCCAGCTGTGTGATCACCCGGAAGGGCCCTGTTTTGCTGGGCAGGCCGGCTTTTTCCCTTGCGCCGGGCCCGCTCAGGAAGCCGGGCGTGGTGAGAAAATCGACCTTGTTGACGAACGTGCGCTTGGATTGTCCCCCCACTATGATGATGGTCTTGTGGGCGAAAGAAGCGATGTCGTTGGCGCCGCCGCTACCCGGCAGTCGGGCCTTGGGCGAGTCGTGGTCGCCGATGCAGGTGGTATTAATGTTGCCGAACATGTCGACCTGGGCGCCACCCAGGAAGCCATAATCGATGAAACCGGCCTGACAGGACGACATCACATCGTGCATGCTGGTGGCGATAATGCCCTTGTAGCAGGTCAGGGCCTGTCCTACCGATATGGGCAGCTCGGGCAGTATGGGCCCGACGCCCCCGGCTTCAAATATGATAAGCAGGTTCGGCGCGTGTGTCTTTTGAGCCAGCATGCCGGCTATCATGGGAAGGCCCGTGCCGACAAAGACGGACTTGCCGTCCTCCAGGATGCTTGAGCCTGTGAATGCCAGGAATTCGCGCATGTTATATCTGCCGTTCTGATTATTGGCCATATGTCATTCATTCTCCCTTATAATCTGGTTGATCGCCAGCAGCTTTTATTTGCGCCAGGGTGTTACCAGGGGCACCCTCATGTCTCCGCGCTTCTTAAGGAACTCGATTTTTTTCAGCCCGCCGCAAATTTCCAGGTATTCATCGAAATCTTTTACGCCGAAAATGTATTTGTCCGAATATTGCTTGACTCCCTCATCGGTCTTGGAAAGCGCCAGCCATTCAGCGATGTGTTCCTCGTCGAAAAAGTATTTGCCGTGCATTTCGCAGGGGTGTGATCCGAACGGTTGCTCTACGACGGCGTCCACAACGTAAAAAGGTATGCAGGTATGCCAGGGCTCCCTGCGGATTATCTCGATGTCGACGATTTCCTCGGTGGTTATGATAAGCTTGCGTGCGCAGCGCGCCAGCTCGAAGTCCTCCACCATGATGCCGTCAATCTGGCAGTTGCCGTAGATATCGCAGCGGTGCACGTGAATGAAGGCTACGTCCGGGTAGGCTGCCGGTATCAGGTTTATCGGTTTGCCGCTGAAAGGATCGGTTACAACCTTGCTGGAGCTGTACTTACCCGTGTCCGTGCCCAGCAGGTTGCGGCTGGGGATGAAGGGCAGGCCCATCATGCCCGCCAGGAACCTCCACTGATAGCCGGAGTTGCTTATCTCGGCGATGACCTTGCATCTGCCTGATTCCACCATGCGCCTGCTGGCGGGGGAAAGTCCCCTGACCTCGTGGCCGAAGCTGTAGGCCACCTCGACTCTGTCCACACAGCCGTTACCCACCAGCACGTCGAGGTCGTGTACAGCCGTTTTGCCGGCCATGATCAGGTTGCGCTTGCGCTGGCGTATGATCTCGTAGATTATGTTCATTGAGACACGGATGTGTCCGAAGCCGCCGCTGGCGATGAAGTCGCCGTCTTTGACAAATTTGCTGACCGCATCGCTCGCGGTCATGGTCTTGTCCTTGAGTGCGCGCGATTTGTTGTGCAGGACGTACTCCCGGTTCTCATCGGGATCGTGCCAACCTACCAGTTGACCTTTGCCTTCGTGTAGAACTTCCATCTGATGCTCCTTAAGTCTAATTAAAATACAACCAACTTGCCGGGCGGCAGCATGTTATGCAACCTCCCGGCAAGTTAAAGTGGACAATTAATTATACTGGAATTTCGGTCTCTATTTTTTTTTGATACCGAGGATCTTGCGCGCCTCGGTCGGAGTCGCCGGCTCCCTTCCCAGCATGGCGGCTATTTTAACGGCTAATTCTACCTGTTCATAGCTGCCTTTGGCCAGTTCTCCATCCGGCATCCTGGTGTTGTCCTCCAGGCCCACCCTCATGTGCCCTCCCATCATGCATGACTGCATGATGGCTGGCACCTGCTCCGTGCCCACCGCGCAGGTGGTGAAGTTGGAGTCGGGCGGCAGGGCATTCACAAATGCCACGAATACTTCCGGCCTGAATTTCTGACCGCCGGCTACGCCCCAGACGAAGTTGAAATTATAGGGTTTGCGGAAAAAGCCCTGTTTGGCTATAAGTATCCAGTTATCAAGTCCGCCGATATCGTACAGCTCGGCTTCGGGCCTGCAACCGATCTCCTCCATCAGTTTGCCGAAATCCTGCAGCATGCCGAACGAGTTGACGAACACATTGTCTATCAGTATCTGCCCGGTTTTGCGGTCCAGGACGCTGAAGTTCATGGTGTTGGTATTCAGAGAGGCGCTCTCCGGCTTGATAGCCTGGATCGAACGTATCCTAGACTCCATGTTGAGTTTGATCAAATTGTTGATCAGATTAACGCAATCCGACTCGGGGAAGGGCCCGACCTGGCAGGGGAAGCCCACCGAGGAAGTGACCTGGATGATGAGGTCGGGGCAACGCTGCTTGATCGCGTCGTAAGTGGCTTTTACCGTTTCCACATCCGATGTATGATACCCGCCCATTTTTTCATCGCGGCCGTGGATATGGACCATGGCGGCGCCGGCCTTGAAAGCCTTCTCGGCTTCTTCGGCGTATTCCTTGGGTGTATAGGGTGTTGCAGGGTTGTTGTTCTTGAACGTGGCCGACCCTGCCAGAGCTGCTGTGATGATTACTTTGTCTTCCATACGTGCCTCCTCTATTATGAATTCATCGTTTTAATCTGCAACTATTTGACCGGCCGGAAATACTCGATATCGAAGATGGTGGCTTCACGCTTGTCTTTAAAAACCGGCTCCAGCTTCATCCCGGATTTAATGGACTTGGCGTCGACGTCCCCGATGAAATGCGTCATGCCTGTATCTGCGCCGTCCAGCTTGATCACGCCTATGGCATAGGGAGGCTTGATGGCCTGCACCGCTGATTGATAGTGGACGATGGTAAATGTTTCCAGCGTGCCCTTGCCGCTCAGATCAATCAGCTCTTCCACCTTGCTGAAGCATTTGGGGCAAACTGACCTGGGTGGGACATTGACGAAGCCGCATTTCGGGCATTTGGCGCCGCTGATCACCTTGCTGTCCCTGATCTTGATGAAAAATTTGCTGGCCATGGAGCCCACGGAGTACTTGTAGGGCATGATGACGAAGCCTTCAAAAATGACAGGTTCTTTTTTTACTGCTTCCATAG
>JAFGHL010000127.1 GCA_016930155.1 Dehalococcoidia bacterium
GTGGAGGGATTCGAACCCTCGATATCCAGGGCCACAACCTGGCGCCTTAGGCCTCTGGGCCACACTCACCACAGCGGGACAAATTATAGCGTAACGGCGGCTGTTTTTGCTAATCCATGATCAGCAACGCTACCTGCTGTTGCGCCTGCGGAAAAATATTACTTGTACCCACAGCCCAACCAGGATTACAACGATCCCCGCTATCATCAATGCCTCAAGAGAGCTGATGCCCTGGGGTATGATCTGGGTGGGAGGGACCAGCGCTTTTTCGGTATTGAAGGAGAAAACGGGGCTGGGATCGCCAGGCACCGGCTCCATGGGTGTGACCTGCCAGAAATAGGACGTGTTGTAGCTAAGACAGGTGAAAAGCCTGTAGCCTGTATTCTGAACCTGCTCATCTATAATTGGTTTGTTGAGCGCGGGATCTTCCGCCAGCACAAATTTATAGTGGGTGGCTCCCTGCACGGGAGACCAGGAGAAGCTGACCGGGTGGACCGGCACATCGCAGGCCTCATGGCAGGGGGAAAGGGACTGGATGCCGGGATAAGATGGCATAGCTACCATGAAACCGGGGCGGACGCTGAAGGTAAGTGCGTACGACCAGTGGCTGCGGATGTTCTGCCCCGTAGCAGCACGCCTTACCCTGACACGCCACCAGTAGGGGCGACCTGCTTCTGGTAGAGCGCCTACCGGTATGTAATAAGCCGGGTAAAGCAGGTCGGAGGGGCTGTAAAAGGGACTGACAGCCGGGGAAGCATTATCGACAAGCAGGTCCAGCCATTTATCTTTGGCGATCTCAATTTCGTAGTGGCTGGCCAGTGACAGCTGCTGCCACTTGAGGTCTACCTGAGCATTGCGGCCGGTCACCGGATCGCAGTTCACTAGACTATTTGCTTTGGGCGCAATCAGCCAGGGGGAATGTTCCGCCAGCGTATCCCTGAAGGCCCAGAGACAGCCGACTCCGGCTGCGGGATTGAAATCTCGGGCATCGATTGCCCAGATGGTTTCCCTACTGTGTACCAGAGAGTTGGGCTCCAGGCTGAAAACCACGTTTGTGCCCAACCCGGTTGTCAGTGAGTCCCAGGATACCCCTGATTTGGGTATGCCGGCTCGGGAATAGATGGTGCGGTCGACACCCCTAGATGAAGGACTGTAGGCACCGTAAAAGACACCGCTGCCGCCGGCAACTGCACCGTAATAGCTGTGGTGCGGTGGCTCCATATCATCCCAGCGGTTGCTGGTGCCTATCGACCAGCGGTAAAGGCCGCCCGCATCGTCTGCCAGGTAAATGATGCGGTTGTCTTTGAATTCAACATCGAAGGTGGGGTGCCGGTTGCCGCTGCTGTAGGTCTGCTGGGTTATCAGCGTCCAGGTGTTTCCTTTATCGAACGAATAGGAGACCGGGCAAATCTGGCCCAGGGCTGCCCCCACCAGGATGTTATTATTCTGCACTGCCATGCTGTGTGCTGGGCTCAGCCCGGTGTCTTTATACTTATCCCATGACCATCCGGCTGTATCGTACACCCCGTGCCGGAACAGCCCGTTGGCCTGCAGCACGTACAGTTCATCAGTTCTGGCCGGTCCCATATCCTGCAATATGATGCCGGAAGGGCAGTTCTGCCATGTCTGGCCGCTGTCGCAGGACCGTTTTATGTCGATCGTGCCCTGGTTGCCGATAAATATGGTGGAGCCGTTGGGCTTGTCAGTAGCCACTCTTAAAAGCGGTGCGGAGCAGTCTAGGCAAAGTACGCGCTGCCAGCAATCTCCCGTTATCGTTGTATGGCTGCGCCAGTTGCTGTCAAGGCCGTTATCATTGACAGAGGCTATATAGGCAGTGGAGCCGTCCTCCCCTGCGGCAAACGAGCGAAAACGATTGACCTGTGTATCGATCAGACCAAGCTGGTTCCATGATATGACATTGTCCAGACTAACAGAGAAAGCCGATTCATCAAGCGGCTCGGCATTCCAAGAAGCGTCGGTGGGATTGGCCCATTTCAGCGGCGTGTCACGGTTGCCGGACCCCGTACCAGCCATGGCCTGCGTACCGTCTCCTGTCCATGCGGTCAGAACGTTGGCATATCCGCTGTTATAGCCGCCGGTGGGATGTTTAAGGGGTCTGTTCCAGATCGGGCAGTTATCCAGAGGATTTGAGGTTGCCCATACTGTTGCTTCTGCTGTCACTGTATCGGCAGCCACACCTCCGGCCAGCAACTTGCCGGATTTAACGGTTCCCGTGTAGGAGATCGAGCAGATGCGTGGATTATTCCCATACCCCGGTATTTTGAGCTGGGTGACCGTA
This sequence comes from Dehalococcoidia bacterium, assembly GCA_016930155.1. Lineage (GTDB taxonomy): Bacteria > Chloroflexota > Dehalococcoidia > GIF9 > UBA5629 > CAIMUM01. Next base: position 2,300 of record JAFGHL010000127.1, read on the forward strand.
GTATCGTTAAGGCGGTATACATCATCCAGCAGCTGGCTGGGTCCCTGTGATGTACCATTGGAATCGTATGATGCAAAGACAATGCGCTTGCTTGGCGTATTACCTTCGTAGTCTGTCGGCATGGCCAGCGCTCCCGTTATGATTTTGTTCTCGCCGCTGGCAGTTCCTCCTTTTTGATGGGAGGTGCAAAGCTCCACCGGCCATCCAGGAGCGGTGTCCCATGAGCAGGTGTTGCCGCCTGTGTCGCGGTAACCCATATTCAGATAGGTACGCTGCGTCGTGCTGGACATGATAACCAGGGTGGGGTCGTATGGATAAGATGGAGAGGGCATAAAGCAGATAATATCTCCTCCGCTGAACATTTGCCCCTTCCAACCTGCCATGCCGGGGTGAGAAAGTACGTAGACTTCACCTCGGGCTAGTCCATCAGTAGGATCGCGGCTGCCGATAATAATATCGCGTACGTTGTTTTCTTGAGCAGGGTACTGAATGCTGATGGCTATTTTACCGATTTGCTCGGAAGCCCCATAGAGCCAGGGTATCTTTCCGCTGTAGACCCAGTTGGTGCCGCCATCCTCTGAGAAATACACCTCCCTGCGGCGCGTGCCCGCGGCATCCATGCAGACCACTGCTACAAACTCGGGATTATCGGGCGCTATTGCGATATCTGATACAGGAAAAACAGGTGCCGGCTTAGCCCGGGCCAGCCACCTGGTCGGCCGGGGACTCCATGAGATACCGCCGTCAATGCTTTTCCAGATACCGGCGTTTACCACCGGTCCGCTACTGGAATTGGGCACATCTACAGCGTATATATATTGGCCTGAAGGTGATACGGCCAAGGCGTTAATCTCACAGGGTGAGATGACATCATTGCGCTGAAGGTAGCCACCCGGCGTATCTATAATTGACCATTTGAGCACGCAGGCCGAGGGTGTATCTGAATGGACGGGCCCTGTAAGCCATGCAGAAATAACAGCAACTGCCGTAATCAGGCAGGCAACAAATATAAGACGCCGCTTATTCAGCTTTCCTGTGTAAGAGAGGGGTCTATCCACACAGCACTTCCCTGCTGCAGGGGCTCGCTGGATTCCACCCTGAGAATGAACTGCACCTGTTCACCGGCCAGTTTGCTCAGGTCAACCTCATACATCTCAAGCTTGCCCGGCATATTGATAACTACGGGCGGATAGTACGTGATATCGCTTCCCTGCGCAGTACCGAAAATGAATTTGACGCTTGCTGACGCGGGGGCGTCATCGGTCAGCCCTATCATGGCACTTAGCTTGGTTTTGTGCGGTATATCAAAAGACTGCAGTACGGCCGGGTTACCCTGGGGGACGCCAATGGTTGCCTGCATCCAGCTGTTGCTTTCGGCCGGCAATGTCATAACGATTGAATCAGGATAACTGCCCCATTTATTCATTTGGCCCGTGCCCATCTGTGCCCAGTTGTCCTCTGTTTCTTTGGTCATCGGCCATTTCAGCTGTCCCCTGCTACTCTGCCAGATGGCTGAGGCGGCATAGCGGTCAAGGTTAACAGCCAGCAGCGGACCAAAATTATGCTCCATGCAGTTATTGCTTTCATCCGATTCAGAAAAAGCTGCATCGGCGTTGAGGCAGATGCGCATATTGACGGAATCAGAGCTGGTGCTGGTTGTACTGGAATCTAAAACCGAAGGGAAACGCGGCGAGAAATGATATGTTGCAAACGAATCAACCTTTTCCTGTCCGGGGTCGAGCGGTGTAACGTAATCATAGGCCACAAGCAGATCATTCTTATACAGGTATGAATTGGAAGCAACAGATGCCGCAATGCCTGTATTTTTTATACTGTAAAAAAGTATATTGCCGGTATTCCAGAAATCAATTATCTCCAGGTCAGCGTCGGCTGCTGCCGCCGGTTGTACTTTCACGCTTAAAGATCTGGAGCTGGCGCCCCTTCTATTGACCGCCCAGAGGGTGTAGGTAGTATCAATCGACGGGACCAGGTTCAAATTGCCTTCCGGTTGAACCTGTCCCGGATCTGGGGCTATGGTTACGCGGTTGGCATTGGAAACCTGCCATTTCAGGAGCAAAGGTTGTCCTTCTGTTACATTAAGCGGATCGGCTATAAAGGTTTGTATGCGTGGTATCTCGCCGGACTGCTCCTTCTGTATACAAAATGTGCGGTCGGCCCTGTGCTTTCCCCCAATCGACAGATTTATTTCGTACTCTCCGCTGATGAACCCTCCGTCAGGCGCGGGCAGCGTAAAACCAAAATAGGAGTTGTCGCTGCAATGGATTTTACCGCTGCCGATAACCGGGTCGGCCTCCTTGGACATATCTCCTTTAATGTAAACCCAGTTGGCATCGATCTCCGTGTTCCTGTTGGCTCCGATAAGTTTGGCCGAACAGCAGATCTGCGGGCTGTCTATATAGAAAATATCGGTCTGATCTGCCGGCTGAAATGCTGATATGAACCCTGTGGTAGTGGTCAGATCAGAGATGGATGGACCCCAGATTCCTGTATCTGCACAGGCCGTCAGCGAGAGGGCCGCAGAAGTCAGCAAGAACAGGCGGACGCGATTACTGATCAAATGCATGGCGTAACGCCCAATGATAGGTTTTTAGCGGTGGCTGTGTCAAGGATAAAGTGAATATCTTTGTGAAATTCTGCTGCGTTGGCTGCTTCTGTAGCATCAAGAACGCCGCATATTTATTATGTTCTCGTGCTATGGTTCTACAGTAGCATGTGCTCTTGGTGCAACATTCAGTTCTTGTCAGGTTTACGGAGAAGCCTTTTGGTCATATAAGACAGCCAGGTGAGGTGCGTGAGGACGTGCGTGCTGAAGAATACCAGTAGCCCCACCGACAGCCACCTATGTATCTCTACCCAGGTATGCCGGTCGAACAGAAATACCTCACCTGGCGCTTTTCCCTCGGGAAGGGCTAGCCACAGAATAAAACCTGATACCGCAAGCATCAGCAGTATTAGACCCTCAATGATATCAAGGACATAGTGCATGTTAGCTTTGCGCATATTGGCCTCCTGGGATTCTGGAAAGAACCAGTTAAAAGAATAGCATGTTTTAGGCTATAATTTGAAAAAGGTTTTTAACGAATTGACTACTATACTTGTTGTAGATGATGAGCCTAATATCCAGGAACTGGCCAGGATGTATCTGGAGAAAGATGGTTTCAGGGTAGAATTGGCCGATTGCGGAAAAGAGGCTCTGAAGAAGCTGGAAACGGTCAAGCCGGCGCTGATCATACTGGATATTATGCTGCCGGACATAGACGGTTTTGAGGTTTGCCGTGAAGTGCGAAAGCGGAGCGAAGTGCCAGTGTTGATGCTGACAGCCCGCAAAGATGATGTGGATAAAATCGTAGGGTTGGAACTGGGCGCTGATGATTACCTGACCAAGCCGTTTAATCCCCGTGAGCTGGTGGCAAGGATAAAAGCCATTTTGCGTCGATATGCTGTGGGACCGAAGCCGGGAAAAATAATCCAGCATGGAAATCTGCAAATTGACCTGGCCCGGCGAGAGGTGACCGTAGATGGACACCCAGTTAAACTTCGCACGAAGGAATTCGATTTGCTGTATGCCTTTGCGCAAAATCCGGGCATAGTAATGACACGGGATAGACTGCTGGAATTGATCTGGGATACTGATTATTACGGTGAGACCCGCACTGTGGATATTCATATCAATCATGTACGTGAAAAAATCGCCGATGCCAGTGTGTCGATTGAGACGGTGCGCGGGGTGGGTTATAAACTGGTAAAGAAGGATGAGATCAGGAGAGATGCGTGATATAGATGCTGAGCTATAAACAGGTGAAAGGATAGTCGTATGGATCTGCGCAGCCGCCTGATTTTATCTTTCATATTGATAATTCTGGTTTGCCTGGGAGTTATTGCGGCTTTTGCGGCTGTTACTGCAGTCAGTTCGCTGGACAGGCTGGCGGCATCTAGGCTGAACGATAAAGCCCTGCCTATTTTCATTCAGGTAAGAGCTCTGCTGAGAGGCCAGGCTAACCTGGATCAGGTTTGGCCATCCATCCAGGAGCAGGCTGAGGCCAATGATTTGATCTTCTATTTGTATGATTCTAAAGGCAATCTGATCAAGAAAACCAGTGAAAATGATACCAGCGGAGGACCTCCGCAGACACTATTCTCCCGGACCCAGGTCGGCATCCGGCCTCTGCGCGCTGATTTTACAGGAGAAGATGGAAAAACATACCTGTGTGCCGCGTTTTCGTTTTCGGCATACCCGCGCATTACGAACACCAGCGGTGCTGAGTGGTTTGTTGTTTCCACTTCACTTTCTAGCACCGAGACTATTCTGTCGGATTTGATACGTCCGCTCCTCCTGGCCGGGCTGGCTGCCCTGGTGTTCTCCGTAATTATGGCTTTCTTTCTGGCCAGGTCCGTATATAAGCCGGTTAGCCGTGTCAAGGAAGCTGCTGCTTTAATTGCCGCCGGCAAGTACGATCAGAAAGTGCCTGTGGAGGGGCCTTGGGAGGTACGTGAGCTGGCTGCAAGCTTTAATGAGATGGCCAAGCAGGTTAAAAGTTCACAGCAGACGCTGCGTGATTTCGTGGCTGATGTTTCGCACGAGCTGCGCACGCCGCTGACTTCCATAATGGGCTTTGCTCAGGCCCTCCACGATGGTACGGCGCAATCACAGGAATCCGTAATAAAGGCATCTGGTATTATTGATGAGGAATCCCAGCGGATGATACGTCTGGTAAATAACCTGCTGGAGCTGTCTAGGCTGGAATCAGGACAGCTTCGGATCAAGAAAGAAGAGGTGGATCTTAAGGAAGTGATCGAGCAGGCGCGTGAGATCTTCGACCTCAGGACTGAGGAGAAGGGACTTTTCCTGATTACAGACCTTGAGCCGTTGCCTCCGGTGCTTGGTGATATCGACCGGCTGGAACAGGTATTCGCCAACCTGCTGGATAATGCTATTAAACACTCCATACAGGAAAGCACTATTACGATACGCGGCCGCCATCCCTCACCTGATACGGTGGAGATATCGGTGATTGATACCGGACCGGGCATGACAGCAGAGCAGATGGCGCACGCCTTTGAAAGGTTCTATCACGGCGAAGGACAGGGTGAACGCTCCGGTACCGGGTTGGGGCTGGCCATTGCACGTCAGATAGCCCTCTCGCATGGGGGAGATATCCGTGTGAGCAGCCAGCCGGGCAAGGGGTCCGAATTTATTGTAAGGCTGCCTGCTATGGATCAGTTGAAGTACTGCAGCACTCAAATTAAGAAATAAAGATTTTACAGGTCGGACAAATAACTGAGAGCACGCAGGTTCTGCAAAGTGGTCTTTGTGCCCTGCACGTTTTTCTCCCATGTTCGATTAGCAGTACATGGCAGCGATATGTGTCATCAGCAGGCGTCAGACGTTCCATCTCCATATGTGCGGCATCGGGGGAGATTTTGCGCCCGATCAATCCCAGCCTTCCGGCTACGCGGTAAACATGGGTATCCACCGGGAAGGCCGGCATACCCAGCGAAAAGAGCAGAACGCAGCTGGCTGTTTTCATGCCGACTCCCGGTAGCTTTATTAACCACCTGCGGGCTTCATTAACGGGCATCCTCTTGAGGAAACTCAGATCGAAGTCACCGGTTTCCTTTCTTAATGCTGTCAGCGTATTTCTGATATAGCGGGATTTCACTTCCGCCAATCCGCCACTGCGAATGGCGGCGGCGATGTCCTCAGTTGCTGCTATCAGGATTTGGTCCCAGTTTCCAAATTTCTCTGTTAGCGAGTGATAGGCACGGCGCGAGTTAGTATCCGAAGTATTTTGAGAGAGGATGGTGAGAATCAGTTCGCCAACCGGCTCCAGTTGCTGGTGCCATTGCCTGTCACCATAGGCACTGATCAATAGCGCTATAATTTGCTTGATCGTGGACTTATTCATTCTGCTTTCAAAACCAGCGCAAATTCCAATAATTTTCAGAAAATTAAAATGCATTATTAGGGATTTGTAGTCTGGAATTTACTCTATACATAATTTCCCAATAATATCTGAATATACTTCAGTTCCTTTTAACATGCTGTCTACCCCGATTTTCTCATCTATCCCGTGTAACGATTTTAGGTGTTCCACTGGTACGACTGCCGGACAGAAGCCATAGGAAGGTATGCCTTTTTGCCGGAAGAAGCGGGAATCTGTCGTGCCTAGCATTAGGTAGGGGGTCGTGATAGAACCAGGGTAATGCTTCTCCAGTGTCTTTTCGATGAGCCTGTAGCTTTCGGTATTATAGTCCGAAGCATTGCCCTCGCCTCTGGTAATAAACTCAATTTGGATATCTTCATCTGCCAGCTGGTCTTTGATGTGATTTACCCATTCATCAACACGCTGGCCTGGTAATACCCTTGTATCTATTTCAGCTTCTGCATAGGAGGGAATTACGTTAATCTTAGTTCCAGCATGCAGCGAATTAAGGCTAATGGTATTACTCAGCATGGCATTGATATGAGGATTGTCCAGCAGGCTGAAGTCCCGCACGATTTGCAGGAGCGTCTCGTCTTTGCCATCATCCGCGTAAGGTTTGAGAAAATCCTGTGCCAAAGCTATCTTTCTAAAATAATCCCTGACAATGGGTGTGATACTAATCTCTGCCTTTGAATCCAACAGTCTTTTAACTGCCGAAGTCAGCTTTTCCAGCGGGTTTTGGCTGTGAGGTGTGGAGCCGTGCCCAGGGGTACCCTTTCGCTTCAGGCGGAGCCAACAGGCCCCTTTTTCGCCTGGTGATATCATTACAGCCAGGTGTTCCCTGACAGCTCCGCTTTGTACATAGCTACCTTCGTTGAGTAGCAGCCCGGCCTTGAAATCGTCAGGATATTTGTGCAGTAAAAAATCTACTCCGTACGAGGCCCCCGATTCTTCGTCTGCTGTGGCCAGGAAAATTAGGTCGCAGTCCGGAGTGCGATTCTGATTCTTTATATCAATCATTGCGAGTAGCTGCATGATGCCCAGTGATTTGGTATCCAGCGCTCCCCGGCCGCAGATATATCCATCAATGATCTCGCCGCCAAATGGATCGAAGCTCCATTCATCATGGTTGGCTGCGATCACATCCGTGTGGTGCAGCATGATGACAGGTTGCTTTCTACCGGAGCCCTTGATTTCGGCTCGGATTGAAGTACGGCCCGGTTTTGCTTCATAGGTCTTACAGTCTATTCCTTCGGATTTTAGCATCTGCTCAAAAAAAACAGTGGCCAGATGCTCGTTGCCGGGCGGATTGGAAGTGTCCAGCCTGATATAACGGCATAGTAAATCAATAGGGAGGTCATTCATCTTTTTTACTTCCATTTTGATTTGCGGTTAGCATTATACTCTACTGAAGTTTTTCCGCTGCGTCTACCTGATCGTGAATTGGCGGCCTGCTCCATACCGAAATTACTTAAGACCTATCAGTTGATGCTATAATTATGTGTCATTTTGCTTGGAGGAATTTATTATGAATCAATTTGCCGGCCA